>NZ_CFJNYH010000012.1:0-70988 GCF_984815275.1 Coprobacillus sp. | reverse complement strand
CATGATACTGCTTGCTTCCGACATGATAGACTGCATCTTCCCATCTGCCTCCACTATATGTCCCTGTTCCTACCCATACTCTTACTGCCTTATACTCTTCTGGACTTGTCCAGATATGTCTTATCATATCATTACAGTGACTATTCATGCTTGATGCATATTCGTTTGTCAGCTCTTTTGTCCCATATGGATAATTGTATATTGTATTAATCTTTGCTGAGACATTTATATTACTCCCTGGAAAGTTACAGGCCTGTGCTCTTGTATCCGAAAGCACTTCAATAGCCTTTCCTAGATAGACTTTATGCATGCTTGACTCGCTGCTATATCCTACACTTGATTGTACAGCAGATTCATTCACATTTCCAGCATGTTTTATGGTTTCACAGATTGTTGTATATTTTGATAAAAGTGATAATCCCTTCTCTACTTTTGATATGCTCTTTAATGCATCCTTCACTGATGTATATTCTAGGCCTAATGTATCACAATAGGCTTTTACTGCCTCCTCCAGCAGTGAACCATCCATATTCTTAAACTTCCTGTAGGCTTCATCTATTCCATGCTGTTTTGCATACTCAATAAAGCTGTTTTTCTGCTGTTGCTGCTGTTTCTTCTTGTCTACTGCTGCTGCAGCCTTCTTTACATTGCGAGTGACCTCATCAACTATCTTCTTGGTTTTCTTGGCTGCCTTATTGACTTCCTTTTTAACGACATTGGTTGCACCTTTCATGCCTGTTATCTTGCCCATCCAGTCTAGACCCTTGCTCAGTAGCTCTGCTCCCTTATCTATATGATCCTGTGCCAGTTTCTTTGTACTTGATATCATGATATCTGCAATTGCTGATATACTGAAGTGTCCACTGGGATCCTTATACATGGATGGATTGTTCAATGCATAGATATACTGATTGTATTCACTTGCATTTCTCTCTCCCAGATAGTTATCTCTTGACAGGAAGCGTCCATTTGCTGTCTCATAGTATCTTGCTCTAAGATACTGGTAGTTGTACTCTGTATTCTCTCCTCTATAGGCATAGCTATCATTGATATTCTCTAGACTTTTTCCAAAGTCATCATATGTAAAGATATGCTTATCCAGTCCATCATCACTTATAACATTTCCTTTTCCATCATAGATATAATTCATTGAAAGATCATCAATGGTCATTGAAATTCTATTGTTTCCATACGTGTATGTTTCGACCTGTTTGTTCTGCTGAAGTTCCAGAACCTGTGTATGCTCATATGTGATATCATTGACATAGAATGTTTTTACATCTATTCCTTCACTTGTCAGCCATGTTGATGTCTGGTTTGGCAGTTCGTGACTAAATGCATCCTGATATTCAGCTTTCTTTCTATCAAGAACTTCATCTAGTTCTTCATATGATGTAATCATTTTGTCAAGATCAGGTATTTTGACATCTGTCTTAAGATAATTGATGAAGTCCTTTGAATCTATTGGGGCCTTTTCTTCTTTGGAAATTCTGTTTCCTAATGCATCATATCCATAACGAATCTTCTTGCCGTTTGTACTCTTCATAAGGACAAGTTCATTGAAATCATTATAGAACATTTTTTCCTTATGACCATCTTCATAAATCTTTTCTATAACATTTCCCTGTTTATCATGTCTGTAGATGGCTTTACCATCTTCCATAAGTTCATCATTAGCGTTATAACTACTGTGCTTGATGGTCTTTTCACCATTCACTGTTTCCTCATAAAGAATTCGGTTCCCTGATTCATCATAGGTATAACTGGATACCCTGATATCATCGCCAGCTGCTATCCGACTTGTTATGAGCTGACCTGCTTTATCATATGCCATTTCTTTAGTTTGTTTCTGACCATTGATATTTGATATCTCTTTTCGAGTATTTCCTAACGAATCGTACTCATACTGATAAGAGATTTGCTTATCCTTGAGATTTGTTTTACTTTCTATAATCTGACCAATCTCATTATAAGTCGTTTCTTTCTTCTGTAGTAATGATTCTTCTAGAATCTCTCTTCCTAAAGCATCATATGTATAATGTGTTGTCTGTTTTCCATCCTTAACTTCAATAACATGATCTAAGTCATCATATTTGTAGGAAACCTTTTGTCCACTTGGATAATAAACTTTAAACTGTCTGCCATATCCATCATAAGTATACTGAACACTTTGGTCATTTGGATCTGTGACTTCTATGATATCTCCATACTGATTATACTTAAAAGTTGATGCTTCTTTTTGAGTGTTTCTGTAGGCTCGTATTAATTGACCATATTTATCATATTGATACTCATTCTCTATTGTATCACAATAAAGTCTTTTTAACTGATTGGTTGGCGTATACTCATAATGAATGGCGGTTCCATTTTTATCTGTATAGGATTTTATATTTCCTCTGATATCATAAGTATAGAATTCTGTATTTTGCTTAGCATCCTTTTGCTCAGTTAGCTGATTCATATTGTCATACTTAAACTGATATTTATCCTGCTTGTTGACAGCTATCTTGATCATATTCCCCGATATATCAAACTGATACTGAATAATCTTTTGATCTTCGGTTTGAATACTTTCAACCTGACCCATATGATTATAATGATAAAGTCTTTCCTCACCAGCTTCATTAATTTCCTTTGTTTTCTGACCTAATTCATCATAGCCATATTCCTTGACCTGATTTTTAGCATTGGTTACTGTTAATACATGACCAGTAGCGTCATAAGTATATCTTGTTTCTTGTCCTAATGCATTGATCTCCTTAATGAGCTGATTTCTCTCATCAAACTCATAACTTGTTTCATAACCTAATGCATCAATATCTTTAATCACATTCCCTAAGCAATCATAAACCTGCTGTGTCACTTTTTCATTGACCCTTGTTTCAGTCACACGATCTAATTCATCATATGTATAGGTAGTGATATTCCCTCTCACATCTGTCTGCCGAGTCATGCGATTCATAACATCATATTCTATGTAGGAACTGTTACCTCTGATATCAACTTCCTCCTGTACACGTCCCAATGCATCATAAATTGTTTTTGAAGTCTGCTGTGCTCTATTGGTTGCTGAAATCTGTTGACCATACTGATTATATTCATATGTCAGTAGTACCCCATCATTATCATTCCATTGAACAACATCATCGTATGCATTATAAATATATTCCTTGAAATATCCATTAGGGGATGTTTCTTTTGTTTTTCTGCCATATTTATCGTATTCATATTGATAACGATTCGCCTGAACATCTAAACTTTCTATAAGTTGACCCTTTTCATCATAGATGTTTGCTGTTGAGGAACCATTTGGATAAACTGTGCGAGATAATAGATCCTGATCATTATACTCATATGTTGTCTGATTCCCTTTTGCATCTATAACCGCAACTTCCTGATCTAAATCATTATATTCTACTTTTTGCTGATAACCTAATTCGTTTGTAGATTCTATAACTCTCCCGACTTGATCATAAGCATTGAGTGTAAAGGTTAAATCTGGATTGATTTGTTTGAATGGTCTATTGAGAGCATCATATTCAAATGATGTTTTCTGATTCTTTTCATTAATAGTTGCAATAAGGTTGTTATTGGCATCATAGATATTCTTGGTTTTATATCCTAATGCATTTTTTGTTTCAATGACATTTCCTTTGGCATCATATTGGTATGATTTTGTTCTTCCTAGATGATCTGTTTCACTTTCTAATAAACCTATTTGATTATACTGATATATTGTGGTTATTTTATCAGTTGTCTTTGTCAGAACATTTCCAACCTGATCATATGTTAAGATTGTTTTTATACCTCTTTCATCTGTTTGAGAAATAACCTGACCTAGAACATTGAATTGACTTGTTGTTTCATTCCCTCTTATATCAGTTGTTTTGATAAGATAGCCATACTGATTATATTCATAGATTATTTTCTGATCTTTTTCATTTGTTTCAGTGATCGGCAGTCCTAAATCATTATAAGTCATTTCCTTGATATGACCATAATCATCTTCTGTCTTTATAACACGATCAAACTTATCATATGTATAACGTGTTTCCTTTCCATAAATATTAGTTGAAGAGATTAAGCGATGATAATCATCATAGACCTGTGTTGCACTTCTCCCCCTGACATCTTTTATTTCTATAACTTGACCAGCTTCATCATAAAATGTTTCAACACTTCTTCCTATAGAATCTGTTGTTTGAGATACATTTCCTAAAGGTGTATATGACGTTATACTCTCATTACAAAGAGGATCGGCTGTTTTTATAAGCTGGCCTTTTGCATTGTATGTATAAGTATAAACATTTCCTAAAGGATCTTTCATACTTGCCTTTTGATTTCTGGCTGTATATGTATATGTTGTTACATTTCCATTTTCGTCATATGATCGTATGACATTTCCATTCGCATCATATTCTGCGGATGTCTTATTTCCTAAACTGTCTGTTGTCGATAACAAATGATGATCACCATCATAAGTCATCGTATATATGTTCCCATTAGGCTGAGTTGTTTGAATTAGATTCCCACTTGGTGAGTAGAGATATGTTGTTGAATCACCTAATGCATTTGTCTCTTTGATTTTTCGTCCATAAATATCATAATCATAAGTTGTTTTTGCACCTTTGATTGTCTGAGATAATAACTGGTCATAGAAATATTCATATTCTTCTTTCATTCCATTTGTTTCTTTGAAACTGATATTTCCATATTGATCATATTGAAATGTTGTGATGATTCCATTTTCATTCTTTTCAGTTAATTGACCCTGATCATTATACTGATATGTATTGATTTTATCTAATCTCTGTTCTTTTATAATCTGTCCAAGTGAATTATATGTATGATAGGTACTTATTCCTTTTATATCCTGTGTTTCAATAAGCTGATTTTTATCATCATACTTATAGTATTCACTATATCCTTCTTCATTGGTATAGCTTGTCTTATTTTTTAAAGCATCATATGTATATGACTTTGTAAATCCTAATTCATCTGTTGTTTGAATGATATTTCCATTGACATCATATTCTGTCTTAACAGTTCCATAGGCATCTTTTTTCTCAATCAATCGAGATAATTCATCATATTTATAATAAATACCATGACCATTGCCATCTTCTTCATAGACAAGATTTCCATCACCATCATATGAATAATGCTTTGTACTTGTAGGTGATATTTCTTTAATTTTTTGTCCTCTTTGATCTCTAACAAACTCAGTCTTATAATTCTCCTGATCTGTCTGCGAATTGATCATTCCTAATGCATCATATGTATACTGGATTGTATAGCCATTTTGATCAGTTTCCTTAACCTTATTTCCCTTATCATAAGTATAAGTCTTTTCCAGTCCATGAATATCTCTTTCATAAATCATTTGTCCATCAGCATTATATCGATTGGCAGTATATGTTCCATCAGGGTTGATTGTCTTTGTGACATGACCATATGAATCATATTCATATTTTGTTGTCTTTCCATCAAAGTCAGTCTTTTGAATAATATTATTGCCACTGTATGTATAAGTCGACTTCTTCCCATCCGATCTCACTTCATTAACCAACTGTCCCTGATTATTATAGATAAACTGCGTCTTTTGACCATCCTCGACTGTACTTGTTAACTGATTATCCGAGTTATATGTATGACTTGAAACCTGTCCATCCTGATTCACTTTTTTCGTTGTTCTTTTTTCACTATCTAAATAGACATATTCACTTTTTCCATCATAGCCATTTATTTTTGTATAGCTACTGTTATACTGAAATGTCACTGTCTGATTTTTAGCATCTGTCTGTTTTATAACACGTCCTAATGAATCAAATTCATTTGTAAGGATAATATGATTACTTTCACGACTTGTGTAAGTCTTTAATAAACCTTTTCCCTGATAGGCATAATGAATCTTATAGCCTTTTTGATCAGTAAAACCAATCATATTTCCCTGACTATCATAATCATACTGTATTTTTGTATAGTTTGGTAATTGAATACTGACAAGATAATGATTCTCATTATATGTAAAAGTGAAGACTTTGCCTGAAGAACTTTTCATCTGTTTGACATTATAACTGCTGTCATAGGAATAGACCATCTTATGACCATATTCATCTAATATAACTTCCTGAATATAACCTTCATCATTAAAGCGATAGACTTTATGTGTTGAGACATCAGTAATAATATAATCATAGATAGGAACAACAACCTTCTCCTGAACTGGTGTTTCCTCCTGATCATAATAACCACTGTCTACATAATAAATCTTTTCATCAACTTTTTCCTGTTTCATTGTCATCTGATATCCATCAGGCGACTGATAAGAATTTCCATTTTTAAAGAAAGTTAATATTTTTCCAGTTCCATCACTAAACAAGGCAGCATTATTGGCAAATGAAAGCTGATAATTCCAATTCAGGTCCCAGTTATTTCCATAGACCCCACTTTTTTCTGCTAGAGAATTATAGCTTCTTTCAAAATAATACTTCTCTCCATATTCTACAAAATAGGCATCCTGATTATTGTAATAAAGATTACCAGTATTATAATTAACAGGTTCATAACCATATTCACAATGTAATCCTCTCCCCATCAAAGCCATATCTATTGCTTTTTTATCATTGACAGTTAGTGTTTGGGATGAATAAGCTTTATTTTGATTTTTGGTAGGATTTCTTAAGAATAATAAGTTTTCCTGAACAAGCAGACTGTCAAACATATGATTATCCAATCTCAACTGACTTGTATTTTTAATTCCATAGAAATCAATAATTCTTGATATTCTATCAAAACCTCCTACCTTGTATAACTGAAAAGTTTCTGAATTGGTCCAATTTTTTGTTGCCTGTACATTTCCATTCTTGTCATATGCAGTCACTTTATATTTGATCTGATACAAATGATTATTCTCCAGTGAACTGCTTAATAGACGCTCATTCATCTGATAGTTACTGACCTTACGATAATATTGCTGAGCATTAGCTATCTTGTCATAGAGTGGAAATATACGATAAGTTGATGCTGCATTTGTTGTTTGATTGTAAACGACTTTTTGATTGACAGTATCAACAACCTGGATTTGAACATCACTGTCTGGTCTTGATAGACCATCAAAGCCTAAAGCAGTAAAATGTAGTAAGCCCTGTCCATTAGATTGTGTAAATGGTCTCATCTGAAGTGTTGTATCATCTAATGATAGATTAGGATTAATTGGTCCATCCTGAACATGACTCACTGTCATATATGGCAAAACTTCCAAATCATTGGAACTGGCATGATTAAAAATAGCCTGTGCTTTGGTATCAGCTGAATCTCCTTCTAAGATCAGTCCATGAGCTGGATTTCCCTGATACCAGTCATCAATCGCATCCGTTATATTAAATGAAATAAACTGAACAGTTCCTGGTTTTCTTGTCACTGTTTTTGTATCCAGTCGAACTGGGCTATATTCCTGATTTCTGTCTTTGTATTTCTGAAAGTAGGACTCATATTTTGTCCATTTTAGATTATTGTAATTATCAAAAAGAGGCATTTTTTCATTTAATCTGCTCATTGATAATGTTGATTTGTTTTTGATTGTCGTTGCTAGACGCAGACTCATACTGGCACTTTCAATGCGTCGATGCTCACCAATATATTTATTTACCAGAGCATTAAAATCCACCTTAATCAGACCAACATTCTCAGGGCTTGGTGTTCCCTCATTGATGGAACCTTGTGGGTCTCTTCCCACCATTGCAAAATGAGCATAATTGGAATTCACTTCTGGAGCATAGGATTTATCTTTATATTTATCTCCTGAACGAACACCATAAAGTTTAATTAAACTATAATCAGGATTCGTTACTGTCTTAACAGAGACCTCCATGCTGTAAGGAGCAGTTGTTAATTGTTTCATTTTTTCTTGCGTTGGCGCTATGACCAGTTCTTTCTCATTCAACTGTAATTCTAAATCATATAAATCAATAACATTTCCATCAGCATCCTTTAAACAGCCTGCTGATATCACCTGCATTGGCTTATCTTCTTGATAGATATAAGCTGCTGTATGATCATCAGTTAATTGAACAGTATAATCCTCTGGCAAGTGAAGACTGTAGCTTTGTGTAAGACTATGCTGCTTATCACTAATAGCACTCTTTATTTTCATTCCTGTATTATAGGCTGTAATACCATAATCCTTCTGATCCTCAGCATTGTGGTAATAGGCGGTATTCTCTTTAATCTCACCCTGTGTCTCTTCTATATGATTAAGACTCAATTCTATATTATCAATAATAATATGACTATCCTGATTTAAGGTTTCAGGTATCTGATAATGATGATCTCCAGATTTATTCTGATAGACTGTATATGAGCTTCTTACTTTTGATTTAACAAAATCATTGTCATATTCCCTCAACTGATTATTCTTCTTATAATAAACGGGTTCATTATAGATAATTGTCTGTTCAATACCATCATAAGAAAGAGTTTTTGAATTCTCTGTCCGTTTTGAGATATCTTCTTTATACCCCTGTTCTTTCAAATCATCTTCAATATTCTCTTTTGCAGTCTCAAAGAATAAGCTTTCTCTTTGATTCGTATCTCCAATAGATACAGTTTCATTCACTTCATTTTGATTATTTGAAGAATTATTCAAAGATACATTTTGACCTGTGACAGTTGCATCATACAAACGTATAAAACCAGATGCATTGACCTGACTCATTCCTAATTGAATACATATAAAAACAATGAATATTTGAAATGAATAGTTCTTTATTCTATGCTTCACGTCTGATCACCTCTATCTGTTTGATATTTTCATGAATAATCTCCATGCTTTTTAAAACCTCATCATACTTTTCCTGATTGAGATTATCCTCTATCTTGATTAACTCATTACCTATCACATAATAGCATTCATTGCTTCCATAAAAATAATGATATTTAAAAATATGATTTTCTAAATTGTGATTTCCAGTTCCACTATACTTAACACTCTGAAATCTTTGGCACTCAAATATCAGGCTTCTTCCCAAATTCCCCAAATAGGTAGCATATCCCTCATGATAAAGTTTATGAGGATTCCCAATAATATAAATAGATAAAAGTTTTTTATACAGTTCATCTTTTTTCTGATCCAGCATATCATAATAGACATAGACATCCTCATATGTATAGAATACCTTTTCAACTGGTACAACTGTTTCATTAGTCTGTCCTATCTCTCTTGCATTTTGCTGAGAATTATCCCTTTCATAATAATCTTGATCTTCCCATTCGTTTTCAAATTCTTCTTTTGCCCAATAGATACTATCAGGATCATGATTCTTATTCCTGTTAATCCATATTATAAAAAAAAGACCCACACAGACAATGAGTATTCCAAATAATGTTTTCTTGTACTTCATAAATATCCCCCACATTCTTCATATTTGCTTACATTCACTTGCATTATCCCTCTGTAGCTCTCTTACAGTCAAAGACTTTTACTTAAACGCCCTTATTTTTCACTTAAACGTAAAAAAAGAGAACTATTTTGATAAAAAATTCTCTTTTACGACTTTTCATAAAACGATATCTCAATACAAATAATATCGCTTTTTTATCTTTATTATAGAAAGTAAAATATAATGAAAATATGGCCGGATTCACCTTAGAATTATCATTAATAAAGCTATTGACTAGTCATTGAATTAACTTACGGTCTATTAAGAACCATGAATTGAAATCATCTTTTTATTTAGAATATCTTTTTTGTAAAATGATAATATATTCTTTCTATATCTTCTTTTGAATATACATCTTTTGATTGAAGATGATATTCTTTGATTGTTTGAATCAACTGTTTTTTCTGTATAACAGAAATATCTTTAAGATATATATCTAATTGACTATGATCTGTAAACGCAAGAATATATCGCATAGGGATAACTGTATTATCAAGTAATAATTCAAAATGATACTGAAAATTTTTGAATTCAGATATAGGAAAAGGAAGGTTTTGAACGATTTTTTCTTTATTCTTATTTTCAGTTATCTTTTTTAGTGTACCTTGATGACATATATAGTGCGCTGATTCATTATGAATTTGAATGACATACAATCCAGTTGTTAGTAATATAAGAATATAAGGTTGAACAATATTTTCATATTTTGTTTTGGTTATTTGATACATGATTCTATGTGAGCCTAATTCCCTTTCAAGCCAATAACTCTGTGACATCCTTTTTAGACTTTTTTTACGAGTTATATACTCAAACAATCCTGAATAAATTTCTGTATAGAAACTCGCTTTAAAAATATAATAATTACGAATAGTTTTTATCACCATCGCAATGCTAAACATGCAAAAGAACCCTATTAAAACCACAAACAAAGTCCGATTGTCATTCATCATAATCCTCCTAGTCTAATTCAGGACCAATATGTTTGTCAAAAATATATTGTTGGCTTGACCCAATAAAACGCATATAAGCTTTAATAAAGTCTTTCATAGCATCTTCAACTGCCATATTTAATTCCATATATTCTATATCTGGTTCATCTGCTAATGTTTTTATGAGAGCTTCTTTGGCATGTTTCATAAGATCAGTACAGACATTAATTTTATTGATACCACATGCAACTGCTTTTTGAATGTTCTCTTCACCAGCACCAGAACCACCATGTAAAACAAGTGGCATATTTAAAGCATGTTTTAATTGTGTTAATCTTTCAAAATCAAGTTGAGGAATCATCCCCTTTGGATAAGCTCCATGGGCAGTTCCTATTGCGACTGCCAGACAATCACACCCTGTTCTTTCAACAAATTCTTTAGCTTGCATAACATGAGTATAATAATCAATATTTTGACCATCAGCATTGGCTGCTAATCCAACATGACCAAGTTCTGCTTCACATGATTTACCAAGACTATGAGCAAGCGTTGAAACCATTGATGTTCTTCTTATATTTTCTTCAAAGTCATAAGATGAAGCATCAATCATCACACTTGAAAAGCCCCATTTGAGAGCCTGAGCAATATCTTCAAAATTTGCTCCATGATCTAAGTTAAAAGCAACTGGTACACTTGCTTGCTTGGCTAACGCTTGAATCATAGGAACCATGATATAACCATAACCATGTGCTTTAAGTTGTCTTGGCGAAATATTAATAATGACAGGTGAAGATTCTTCTTCAGCACTTTCAATAATAGCTTTGGCTTGTTCCATATTCACACAATTGATAGCCATCACAGCATAATGATGTTGATGAGCATGCCAAAGCATGTCTTTCATTGATACATACATATATCTAACCTCCATATTTTAAGAAGGGATGTCCAGCATCCCTCTCTTCTAGTTTGTTTCCACTGGTAATGGCTTTTTCCATAATGCATAGATGACACCTGTAATACAACTTCCTAAGAACCATAATCCTATAAATAATAATGGATGAGATGTCATAGGAATAACGAAGATTCCACCATGAACAGCAGGTGAAGCAAGTGACGTCACCATACATAATCCACCAGTAATACCACCACCAATCATACAAGAAACCACTACTCTTATTGGAGCTTTAATCAAGAAAGGAATAACTGCTTCCTCAATATAAACACAAGATAGCATCATTGCTGATTTGGCGTTTTCT
The DNA here is from genome assembly GCF_984815275.1 of Coprobacillus sp. Taxonomy (NCBI): domain Bacteria; kingdom Bacillati; phylum Bacillota; class Erysipelotrichia; order Erysipelotrichales; family Coprobacillaceae; genus Coprobacillus; species Coprobacillus sp. The sequence goes on along the minus strand of NZ_CFJNYH010000012.1, from coordinate 59,363 downwards.
CTATCAACAGCATCAAATTTCTTTTTTCCACCTAAGAATGTTGCAATCGCAATACCTAAAGGGGCTGTCATACCTGAACACATTTTTGCTGAAGTTGGAATAAACAAACCATCAGCATTCAAGCCATTGGTAACCATGGCTGCTGCCTTACTGACTGGTCCACCCATATCTACACACATCATCGCTCCAACAGCTGCTCCAAACACAAATTTGGACCCTGTATTTAAACTTAACAACCAATTTTGCATCGCTTGCATACACCACGCAATTGGATTTCCAACAACGTAATACATCATCAATCCACAAACAAGTGTTGTGACAGTTGGAATGACTAAAATCGGCATAACCCCCTGTAAGTTCTTTGGAATTGATATCTTCTTCATCCATAAAACACAGTATCCTACCATCATTCCACCAACAAGCCCGCCAACAAATCCAGCATTTATTGTATTCGCCAATGTTCCCATAGCGAGACCAGGAGCAATCCCTGGCTTATCAGCCAAAGCATATGCTGTAAAAGCAGCCACAGCTGGCACTGTAAAATTCCATAAACTTGTACCAATTAACATAATAACTTTAGCAAGTGTATCAACCTGATTCATATGACTCGCAATATCATATCCACCCATCATTTTAGCAATGGCTTGTAAAACGCCACCGCCAACGATAACAGGAATCATATAAGATATTCCAGTCATAATTGAATCTTTTAAAATTGCACTCTGACTTTTCTTTTGAGCATTCTTTCTTTTAATTTCAGCCATACTATTCTAACGCCTCCAGTAATTCTTTAACAATTCCATCAGCATCCTTAACTGCTTCCTGAACAGCAACTGTCATTGTGGGAACGTCATCAAAACGTTCGTGATTTTTAATTCTGATATCACTTGCAATAATTGCAGCATCACATTTTGCAAGATCATCACTTGTAATTTCATTTTCTAATCCTTGAGCACCTTGCGTTTCTACCTTCACCTCATGCCCTGCGGCCTTGACTGCTTTTTCTAAATTTGCAGCCGCCATATAAGTATGAGCAATGCCTACTGGACAAGCCGTTACACAAACAATGTACATAATTTTTATTCTCCCTTCATCGCAAATATTTTTTTTATTTCTTCAACAGATGAAGCATTTATGAGTCCGGACCTAAAATCCTCATCCATTAAATTCATAGCAAGTGTCGATAACATTTTTAAATGAACATTATCAGATGAATTGGGTGCAGCCAACATAATAATATAATTGACAGGTAAATCATCAAGTGACCCCCATTCTATTGGTTCATCAAGTTTGACTAAAGTAAAAGCTGCTTCTTTGACACAATCACTTTGGCAATGTGGAATAGCAATTCCGTTCCCAATTCCAGTTGCAAATTCTTTTTCTCTTTCAAATAGACCCTTTCTATATTGTTCCTGATTCGTGACTTTTCCTGCTTGAAACATCAGTTCTCCTATTTTATATATAGCATCTTTTTTATCTTTAGCATTCAGATGAAATTGAATAAGTCGTTCATCAAGCATATCTATCATCAACATGTTGTTCCTCCTTTCATAGAGTTGTTTTTTCTTTACACTCATATCTTATCAATCATCTTTGACTTATACAAATCAACAAATTGCACCAATATAGTGCAATTCTTCATCATTTTCTAATATTTGCATGTTCTTTTCTATAAATGTACATAAATAAAGAGTTTTGAAATAAATTCACTAACTTTTTTCACTTGATTGGTGATATTTATTAAATTTACTCCTGTATAACATATCTTTATAATAAAGTTAGAAATAGTTAAAGTGCTATTTAAGAAAGCGAGGGATATATCATGTTAAATTTTGAATTTTCAACACCCACAAAGATTATCTTTGGTAAAGGAACTCATGGAGAGGTTGGAAAAGAGATCAAAGAAAGAGGATTTCATAAAGTTCTTATCCATTATGGTGGCACATTCTTAGAGGAGAATGGTGTCCTAGATACTGTTCATGAAAGTTTAAGAGATGCTGGATTGGAGTATATCGATTTTGATGGTGTTATTCCTAATCCAAAATTAAAAAGAGCACAAGAAGGTGTTAAAATCTGTCAAAGAGAAAATGTAGATTTTATTTTAGCTATTGGTGGAGGGTCAGCCATTGATTCTGCAAAAGCAATTGCTTATGGAGTTGCTAATGATTTTCCCTTAGAAGACTTATTTTTAGGAAAAGTCACAACAACACAAATTGCCCCAATGGGATGCATTTCTACAATTGCAGCAACAGGTTCAGAAACAAGCAACTCTACAGTCATTGATATAGAGACTCAAGATCAAGGTATTCTGAAAAGGTCTTACAACCATGATTGTGCAAGACCTCTCTTTGCGATTATGAATCCAGAGTTAACCTATACATTGCCAATGTATCAAACTTGTAGTGGGGCTGCTGATATTATGATGCATACAATGGAAAGATATTTTACAAATGTGACTGATGTTCAATTAATTGATCGTATTTCTGAAGGATTACTCGTTACAGTGAAAGAAGAAGCTTTAAAAATTATTCATGATCCACAAAATTATGAAGTCCGTGCAAATTTAATGTGGGCTGGCAGTCTATCACACAATGGTTTAACAGGAACAGGGCGTATTGGAGATTTTGCGACTCACAAAATAGGTCATGAACTGAGTGCTATGTTTGATGCAACACATGGAGCAAGTTTAACAGCTGTTTGGTCTAGCTGGGCAAAATATGTTTACAAAACAAATATTGAACGTTTTGCACAATTTGCTGTCAATGTATTTGCTATTGAACCTAATTATTATAATCTTGAAGAAACTGCATTGAAAGGCATTGAAGCATGGGATCAATGGTGTCATCAAATTGGTATGCCAACAACGCTAAAGGAATTAAATATTATTCCAACTCATGAACAAATTGAAGAAATGGCTGAAAAAGCAGCTGATACTGGTCATGGTGTCATTGGCGGATTTATGCAGCTCAAAAAGGATGATATTATTCAAATTTATCAAATGGCTTTATAAATATGAAGAGGATATACGAAAATAACTTTTAAAATTTAATTTATTTCCATAATCTCATTAGACGAAAAAGGGCAATGATAATCACTGATTTCACTGTCCTTTTTGTTTTATGGAAACTTTCATGCCATATTTATTTTATTACAGTCACTTTTCATTTGCATAAAAATCATAACCTATTTATGATTCTTATGAACCTTAATCACTTTTGCAGGAACGCCAACAACAGTCGTGTATTCTGGAATATTAGAAATCACTGAACTTCCTGCTCCTATAATCACTTCTTTGCCTACTACAATATCATCAATAATGGCAGTCCCAACTCCAATAAATGTTTTTTGACCAATTTTTGTATGTCCAGCAATTGCTGTATTTGGTGAAATATTAACAAAGTCTTCTATAATACAATCATGCTCAATAATTGTTGCAGTATTAATAATACAACCCATCCCAACAGTTGCATTTGTATTTACGACTGCATTTGCCAAAACAATAGTCCCTGCTAAAACTTTGGCAGTAGGACTTATCAATGCCCTTGGATGAATAAGTGTACCAATCGTTATGTCCATAGTCTTTAACATTGTTATTTTATTTTCTCGAATATCATTATTTCCTGTTGCTACAAAGACTTCATCATATGATTTTAAAAATGTAGTGAATTCTACTTCATCTTCACTGTATACACGATAATGAGGAATATCGCGATGACCCTTCTCTTTAATTTCTAAGAAATCTATTTGACTATATTGCTGTGTTGCTAAAGCACATTCTAATGTCACAGTCCCCTGATCTCCTGCTCCCCATATCAATAATTTTTTCATAGATATACTCCTTATCTTAAAATAATGTTTTCAACAAATCTCAACTCTAAACCATCAATAATTTCATGCGCCTTGTATTCCCTATCCTTTTCTAAAAAAGCAATTGGTGAATGAGCATCATAACCATATAAAACCTGACACCCATAAGTAGAAACAATTTCCCAAAATTCACGAAATGGATATGCATATCGTTCTTCATACTTATTATCTTTATTATCAAATTGATAACATTTCTTACCATAACGAAATCCATTAAGATTAATTTCTAATGGAACATCATAATCTAAACTGATTCTTGCAATGCGATGAGCTGCTTCTCTACATACTTCTGAGAATTGTCTTCTTCCTAGCATAAAATAATCTGGATGAGCAATATATGTGATAAATCCTTTTTTGACTGCATTTTCAACTTGTTGAACATAGGATAAAACATCATCATCAGAACAATAACAATCATATTCATAACCCATATATTTAAGATGCTGACCCAATATGAAATAATCACATTCTTTTCTCAATTCTAAATAATATTCATCATATTCTTCAAAATATTCTATTTCATAACCTATCTTAATATCAATTTGCTCATGATACTTTTTTTGTAATTCTTTAAGACTTAAAACATATTCCTTCTTTTGTTCATAACTCATGCGATCTCTAGGCATTTTAACTCCAGCAAAAGGAATATGATCACTAAACCCTAACATCTTAAAACCTGCATCAATAGCACTTTCTACATATTGAATATCCAATCCTTCAGCATGACCACATCTTGTAGTATGAGTATGAAGATTAAATTTTTGTTTCACAAGTTCACCCCTTTTCATCACTCTTAATTTTATTTTAAGCATGGATTGAAGTGAAGTCAACGACATTTAGATTTATAAAAAAAGTTTAAGACAAGGAAGATATCTCTCCCACTCCTAAACTTTTGATATCTTGTCAATTCTTGTGCAGCAAAATGAAGATATAAAAAAGCTCATATAAAACTTTTATATCCAGCATAGTTACTGTTCTATTTGAAAGCGTTTAAAAATTCTTTATAATGATTAGCATCTAATATCTTTTGTATTTTGTCAACATCTTTGGTTAAAGAGGCTAATTGACCAAAAATAACTCTAAATGAATCTTTATTCTTAGGATCCAATGCAATCATGAGTATCATTTGCACCTTTTCTTCACCCCATTGAATTGGCTTTTTCAATGTCATAAATCCAATTCCTGGTTTCACAATGTGACCTTTAAAGGAGTGTGGAATCGCAAATCCATCACCAATAGAGGTAGGTGCTAGATTTTCCCTTTTCAATACAGATTCAATAAATCCTTCATCTACATACTTTTGCATAATCAAACGTGTTCCAAGCAACGTAATCACTTCTTCCCGACTACGACAATCACATTTAAAGAAACAAATATTTTCTTTAATATGAGAAACCAATTGACTGTATATACCATAATGATATGATTGCTTTTCTCGTGACTGTTCAAACATTTCAGTTAAGCGATTCATATCTGATTTCCCTAACATTGGTGAGACAACCACGACTTCAATATCTTCTAACTGTAATGGCACAGTTGAAATCACAAAATCCTGATCATCTTTATTCAATTCATGAGTCTTTAATAATGGAACTGTATCCTTAATAATAACATTTGGAAAAGCCAAATGAATTTTCGCTTCAATAAATTGAGAAGTGGACATCCCACTTCCACAAACAATGACAACTGTTGGATAGAGTTGAAGTGAATTCGCTTTTTTTCTTTTTAATGAAGCACCAACATAGAGTGCTAAATCACATATATCATCTTCCTTAAGCAAACAATAATGTTCACGTGTTAAAAGTTGAGAAATATAAGTTGCTATTTCATATTCATATGCTAAATCACTTTTAATTGTTTTTTTCAAAGGATTTTCAATATAGATAGAATTCATAAGTCTAGCAAATAAAGCATTCAAATGAATAAAGATTGATATCATTAATTCCTCATCTTCACTCAATCCCTCACCATAAACTGCATCTACTTCTCGCATAATCTCAACAATACCATCAAAGGTTTGAGGAGAAATCTGCCTTATACTTTCTAAACTTCTGTTTTGATAAATACGTTTATTTTGATATTTTAATCCAACAACATTGATATAAACATAATTTTCATCTTCAGATGAAATATGAATTTGAAAATAATTTTGAATACCTTGGACTATATATTTAGTAATATCCCATTCTAAATTATCAATTTTATCAATTGTATTAACACCTTGACAACTCTTTCCCTGATGAAGATGTTCCACCATAACTGCAAATTGTAAAATACAGTTGATATAAGAGTGATCAGATATAACCAAATCAAATTGTTCCTCAGCATTTTGAATAATCATTCCTATTGTTTTCAATTGAACATTATAGAAGAAAGGCTGAAGTTTTTCTAAAATCTCATTGCCCTGATAAACAACAATTTTTCTTAACACATAAGCTTCAGCAATTCTTTTTTTAAACTCTGTTCCTTTTAAAATCATTCCATATTTAACCGATTTATCTAATTTTAAATCAAAGTTTTCAAAAAAGGATATCAATTTATTGACATCATTCATAATTGTTCCTTTACTTACAAATAACTTTTCTGAAATACTTTCCGTAGATATATATTTATCACTCCTTAATAGTTCTAATGCAATATAATATTTTCTTGTTTCAGGTAAAAAAGAAGATGCATTTTCATCCTTAAGTAACAAATTATCAAGATAAACCTTTCCTTCATTTGAATATTCCAGCCATAACCCCTTACCAGTCTTCGTATAGATGATACAACCAGTTCCAGTTAACTCATCTTTAATCTTTTTGATATCTGCTTTAATTGTTCTTGAACTTCTTTGCAAAAGATTAGCAATTTGAGAAGTTGTATATTCTTTATGTCCTGTATAAAGGAGTTCTAATATTTGTTTTTCTCTTGGCAATAACATTTCTTTCCCTCCTTTCGACACAATTCAACCATTTTATCCACATATATCATAACATTATGCTTATCATGTCTCAAATCATAAATTTGCACTAAGATAGTGCAAATCAGTTATATTCATTTAAACATTGATATTCATAAAAAGATATGATACGCTATCATATGAACTGGTTCGAGAGCCAAACCCAGTATAAAAAACTAAGGACATGAAAACAAGATGGCTCTGCCATCTTTTTTATGTCTGGCTTCTAACTGTACTTTAGAAGAAAGGAAAAGAAAATATGAAAAAACAAACAAAGATTCAAATGGTTGTGACCATAGGAATCATTTTGAATGTTGTTGGTGCATTTATAGCCATGACATTCTCCATTCCATTTTATATGGATTCAATTGGTACGATTCTCATTGCTGGATTACTAGGACCTAAGTATGCCATGTTAACAGGCGTTCTGGGAAGTATAACAAGTGGTTTTACTTTTGATATGTATTCCTTTTATTATGCTCCTGTACAATTGCTGACAGGATTCTTTGCTGGTATTCTCTATCACACACCTTGGTTAAAAGGAAAAAGAATGCCTATTGGAAGTCTTCTTGTTGGTATTCCAACATCAATAATGAGTGCCATCATTACTGCTTATGTATTTGGTGGACTCACTGCTGGCAGCAGCAGTGCTTTTGTCTTTTTGTTTCATAACCTAGGTTTACAACTTGTTGTAAGCATATTTATTGTTCAAATAATCACTGATTATACAGATAAGCTTTTCGCTGTCTATTTCACAAGATTAATTATTGAAAGAGGTCATTTAATGGAGAAATGGGGGATAACATGGAAAGATACAGCCACATTACAAACAAAGTCAAAAGAGAAATCGTTCTTTTAAAAGCCAGACCATGTATTTGGTCAAAATGTACATTTTGTGATTATATTGAAGATAATTCTACATGTACAAAAGAAATGATTGAAATAAACAATCAAGTCCTAGATTTAATAACAGGTGAATATGGTATATTAGAGGTTATTGATTCTGCTAGTATTTTTGAATTACCTAAAGAATCATTATTAAAAATCAAAGAAGTGATTAAAAAGAAACATATTCATACATTATTTATAGAAAGTCATTGGATTTATCATAAACATATTCAAGAAATCAGAGATTTTTTTGGTATCAAAACAATTGTGAAAATTGGTGTGGAAACTTTTGATGATCATTTTAGAAATGATTATCTTAATAAAAATGCAACCTTTCAATCAATTGAAGAACTCAAAAAATATTTTGATTCACCATGCTTAATGGTTGGTATAAAAGGTCAAACCAAAGACATGATAACAAAAGATATGGAGATTCTTACAAAGTGTTTTGAGTATGGAACAATTAGCGTTTATCGCAATAATTCTACGTCTGTCAAACGTGATGATGAACTCGTTCACTGGTTTATGCAAGAATATGATTATCTTATTGATGATGAACGTTATGATTTCTTATACGATCCAACTGATTTTGGTGTTGGTGAATAAATGTAAAAAACATTGATTTAATAAGATGAATTTGAGACAAAACTGAGACGCACAACAAGTTCTTCCATGCTATAATAGACATGTTATCAGTCCTCCCTTGAAAGGAGGTGAGAACAATGTTGGTTGAAGCAATTGTTTCTACCATCGTCTCTGTTATAGCAGGGTTAGTCTTGTACTTTCTTTGCAGATGGCTTGACAGTAGACGTCACTGATGATAAGCCGAGAAAACCCAAGGGAGGCAGTCCCTTGGGTTTTCGTTTGAGAACAATGTCTCTGCAATTGTTTCTTCATCAGTATCTTATCATAAATCTACTGACTATTCAAGTATATTCAAAAAATTCAATTTTCAAACAACCAATATGATAATCGAGAAGATATTTCTAAACCAAGTTTCTTTTGTAGTTGTAAAGATGCATAATTATCTTCAATAACTTGACAATAAGGAATCCAACTATGATCTAGAAAATAATTAATAAGATAGCTTTCTAACATCATTGCATAACCTCTTCTTTGATATTGTGGAAGAACCTCTAACAACCCCATACTTCCCTCATTATGAATTCCAATAAACCCAGCCAATTCATTATTTTCAAAGAGTCCCCATAAATGTTTCTTTGCAATAAGTTCATCAATGTATTGAGAATCATCACTATGTTGATAGACTTCTTTTATTTTTTGTGAATATTGTGATGTTAATAAGCAAATATTCACTTCTAAAGGATATTCAATAGGTATATGTTTTGAGTGTTCATAAACTGCCTGATAACAGGCAAATTGCAATGTCTGATGATAATCATTCACCAATACATCAGCAATATCCTTTTGTTTAACATTAAACAATTGATATTGATGCAATTCCTTTTGTTCATAAAGTGTTTTAAAGTTATGAACATTATTCATAGAAATCATGCATGTATCACTTCTCAATTCATGAAAAATAATTCCATCTTCACCCTGATAAATTATTCGAACCTGATTTAATCTCATCGGTTCTAACATATCTATATCATTCAATCTATCTAGCTTAAGCATTTTGCTTTAACCAATCTTCTTTTTCTAAAACATAACAAGCACACTTCACTAAGTCATCTTTATCAATTTTTTTCTTCACAATAACTTCACCTGTATATTTTAATCCACATTTTTGCATCACTCTACCTGAAGCAATATTTTCCAGATGATGAATAGATCTCAATTTTGTTATTGGTGTTTGCGTAAATAAAAACTCAATAACAGCTTCAAAAGCTTCACTCATATATCCTTGATTCCAATATTTCTCACCAATAACATATCCAATTTCTCCATAACCATCCTGATAGAAATCGTTAACTGTACCAATACTCCCAATAACCTGATCTTCCCCCTTTAAAGTGATTGCCAAGTCAAGAGCATTATCCTTTTCTATACCAGGTAATTGAAATTGAGTAATGAAATCCCTTGTTGCCTGAACATCAACATGGGGATACCATGTTAAATATCGAGTAATATTTTCATTATGACAATAAGACTCAAACATGCTTTCTGCATCTGATAATCTAAAATTTCTAAGCAATAAACGTTTTGTTTCTATAACTGCTTTCATCTTTTCCCCTCCTCATTCATTTTTAGTATTATAACATATCTTCAATCTGATTTCATTTTCTCAATAAGAAATAACTGTTTTTTCTTTATGAAAATGTTTATAATAGACAAAGAGGTGAAAATATGAAGTTACTAGCAAGTGATTTTGATAATACGTTATGGTTTAATGATCATATGAAAGATAATGATGTTAAAAATATCAAAGAATTTCAAAAGCATGGAAATCTGTTTGGTGTATGTACAGGAAGATGTTTACATGGAATTGTCAATCCAAGTCAACCCTATAACCTTGAACATGATTTTTATATACTATTAAGTGGTGCCCTTGTATTAAATAAGGATAAGGAAGTCATTTTTGAAAAACAAATTCCTTTATCCCTAGTGAAAGAGATTTATAATTTTCTAAATCAAAAAGATGCATCTATTGTTTATAAAGATGTTATGTACAAGGTTTATAAAACAAAAAAGCCAGATTATCATGGTGTCTATATTGAATCAATAGACGAATTAAAAACAGAAACAGTAAGTGCTTTTTCTTTTCATTATGAATTAGATGAATTAGAGGAAGCCACAATAGCAACAGATTTGATTCATCAAAAATATGGAGATATCATTGAAGCTTATCAAAATAATCAACATATAGATTTGGTTGCTAAAGGATGTTCTAAGGGAAATGGCATAAAAATCATTCAAGATTATTTCCAATTAGATCTCAACGATATTTATGGAATTGGAGATTCTTGGAATGATTTACCAATGTTAGATGTTATTGAAAATGGGTATTCTTTTACATATGCACCTGTTCAAGTTCAAAGACATGCAAAAACAATTGTTGAAACTCTTGCTGATTGTATAAAAGACATTGAGAGTAAGTAGTCTTTCCTATATAATAAGGATAGAGCATTCTTATTATATAGGAACTCATTTTTAAAATATTAAATATATTTTTGTTATTTTCCAAAAGTTCATCTATCGTTTTTGATTATATCAAAAATTATTTCTTAAAAAATTGACAAATGTATACAAAGATGCTATTATCAATGCAATAACAAAGGAGGACGTCTCATGATATTCATTATTAACATTTCCAAAACCATGATGTGTGTAAGAAAATGTTAGTATGAGACTGTCTTATTTAAGAGAAATCAAGAAAGCCTCGTTCATTCATGAGGCTTTTTATATTAGAGGGGGAATTCGATGAAAATTGGTGTAATTGGCTTAGGGACAGTTGGGTTTGGTGCTGTAGAAATATTAACTCAACAAAAAGAAAGATTAGAAAAACAAATTGGTGAAGAAGTTATTGTCAAATATGGATGTTCACTAGATGAAGTGACTTTACCAGAAGAAATCATCTATACACAAGATTTTCATGATGTCATCAATGATGAGGAAATTGACGTCGTTGTTGAATTGATTGGCGGAACAACAATTGCCAAAACAATTATTTTAGAAGCTTTAAAAAAAGGCAAACATGTTGTCACTGCCAATAAAGCATTAATTGCTCATGATGGTCAGGAAATCTTTGAAACAGCATCTCAGCATAATGCAAAGATTTATTATGAAGCTGCAGTAGGCGGTGGGATTCCTGTTGTTGTACCTGCAAAAGAAGATTTAATTGCCAATGAGATTGAAAAAATTGAAGGTATTTTAAATGGAACAACAAATTTTATCTTAACATTAATGGAAACTGATAATCTAGATTTCGATGAAGCATTGACAATTGCTGATGGTTTAGGATTTGTTGAAGCTGATGCCAGTTTAGATTTAGATGGGATTGATGCAGCACATAAGATTCAAATACTTGCAATGAATGCTTTTGAAATGTTCTTTGATTTCAATAAAATACAAGCAACTGGTATCCGTAATGTCACAAAGAAAGATATGGATTATGCAAAGAAACTGGGATATCGTATCAAGCTTATTGCACAAGCTAAAAAACTTGATAAAGGTTATGGAATTGATGTTTCTCCTACTTTAATTGGTATAAAAGACATTGTTGCAAATGTGAATCAGGCATATAATGTAGTAGAGATAACTTGCAATTATTTAGAAAACGTGATTTTCTATGGAAAAGGAGCTGGACGTTATGTCACAGCAAGTGCTGTTGTTAGTGATATTATGAAAACACATAGACAGGATATGTGGAAACATGACTATCAATATGAAGATCGTATTTATCCAATCACATATTCTAAATATTATGTTAGATGTGATCATCCTTTAGATATTGATTACGAAACTTATTTCTCTCAAGATAAAGATCATATTTATATTACAAATAAGATTGAACTTGATGAATTATTAGAGCAATTACAAAATGAAACATATAACTTATTTAAAGTGAGGGGTTAGAATGAAAGTTATTGTCCAAAAATTTGGTGGTACCTCAACACGTAGTGTAGAAACCCGTGAGCATATGTATAAAAACATTATTCGTGAACTAGAAAATGGAAACAAGGTTGTAGCCGTTGTGAGTGCAATGGGACGCTTTGATGATCCATATGCTACTGATACACTTCTTTCTATTGTCAATACTGATGAATTAACAGATGAAGAAATTGATCGTTTAACAAGCATTGGTGAAACAATATCAACATTAGTATGCAAAAGTGAATTATCTGAAATGGGCTATTCAGTGGAAACAGTGACAAATACTGAATTAGGAATTTTAACAGATTCCCATCATATGAATGCAACAATTACAAATGTTGAAGGAAGTCATATTACTGATAAACTTAAGCGTGCTGATATTGTTATCTGTCCTGGATTCCAAGGTTATTCACAAAATGGAAAAGTGACAACATTGGGACGTGGTGGTAGTGATTTATCTGCTGTAGCAATTGGTGTTGCTATTGATGCAAGTGAGGTTGAAATCTATAGTGATGTGAATGGTATTTATACAGCTGATCCGCGTATTGTCCCTGATGCCATTCAATTAGAGTATATTAGTTATGCAGAAATGCTTGAACTTTCTAAAAACGGTGCAAAAGTCTTGAATCACAGGTGTGTTCAATTAGCCGCAAAGCATAATATTACCATTCATGCAAGAAGTTCATTTGATAGTCGAAAAGGAACATATGTGTTAGGAGATGAGAAAATCATGAAAGACCATTTAAATCAATTAATTATTTCAGGAATTACTGGTTCACAAAATGAAGCACGTGTCACACTTGTTGGTGTTGATGCCAAGGTGAATGGCGCTGGTCAGCTTTTTGAAAAGATTGCAGAAGCCAATGTGAACGTCAATGTTTTTAATCAAGCTTTAGTTGGTGGAGGAAAGATGGATATTTCTTTAATCATCAATGATAAAGATGTTCCTGGTGTTGTGGAAGTTATCAATGATTTAAAAGAAATCTTAAAACCTCAAAAAACAATTGTGAGAGGAAATATTGGTAAGGTAGCTGTTATAGGTGTTGGTATTAAAAATAACAAAGGAATGTTCCAAAAAGTATATAATACATTAATGAGTAATGATATTAATGTAGAAATGACTTCTTGTAGTGAAATTAACATTTCATGTTATATTGATCGAGATGATGTCAAAAAAGCCCAAGTGTTATTACATGAAGCGTTCTTAGGTTAAGGAGGAAATATAAAATGAAAAAATATAAAGTTGCAATTGTAGGTGCTACTGGTGCAGTCGGAAGAGAAATGTTGAAATGTATTTTTCAATTCAATTTCCCTTTTGAAAGTCTTAAACTTCTAGCTTCTGCCAGAAGTGCTGGTAAAGTTGTAGAATATGAAGGACATGAGTTTGTTGTTGAAGAATTAACAGAAAATTCATTTGAAGATGTTGAAGTTGCTTTCTGGAGTGCTGGTGGCAGTATTTCTGAGAAATATGTGCCCTATGCAGTGAAAGCGGGATGCATTAATATTGATAACACTTCACATTTTAGAATGGATCCAGAAGTGCCTTTGGTTGTACCTGAAGTCAATGGTGAAGCGTTAAGAAACCATAAAGGAATTATTGCTAATCCAAACTGTACAACAATTCAAATGGTAAGTGCGTTAAATAGATTAAATGAATACTTTGATATTGAAAGAATCATTGTTTCTACATACCAAGCTGTTTCTGGTGCAGGTGTTGCTGGTATGGAAGAACTTTATAGACAATCTCAAGAAGTGTTAGATGGAAAAGAACCTATTGCAAAAACACTTCCTTGTGCTGGAGATAAGAAACATTATCCAATTGCATTCAACTGTATTCCACAAGTTGATAAATTTGATTTAGATAATCATTTTTCTAAAGAAGAAATGAAAATGGTTAATGAAACAAAAAAAATCTTTGATAAAGATATCAAAGTGAATGCAACTTGCGTTCGTGTTCCTGTTTTAAGAGGTCATAGTGAGTCAGTTTATATTGAAACAAAGAAACCAATAGATATTGATAAGGTCTTTGAATTATTATCTTCTTCACATGGTGTTGAACTTTATGATGATATTGAAAATCAAGTTTATCCAATGGCAACTTTATTCATTGGTGATGAATTGGTACATGTTGGACGTGTGAGAAAAGATTTAGATAATGACCATGCTTTAAGTTTATGGGTTGTTGCTGATCAGTTAATGAAAGGTGCCGCTTATAATTCTGTAGATATTGGTTTAAAAATGATTGAGATGGGTCTTCTATAGAAATGTCAACTTATCTGATCCCTATCCAAGTAGCGATGATTGTTTTTCCTATCATCGCTTTTTGTTTGACTCTCCCTTATGCTATTTATCAATATTATAAGTATGGAGCCATTCCAATACTCAGAACTTTAATTATCTTTTCTTTTATTTATTATCTGATCAATGCCTATTTCATGACAATATTACCTTTACCATCAGTAGAATCAGTTGCGAAAATGACTTCTCCTACAATGAAACTCACACCATTTTATTCAGTTCCACAAATTATAAAAGCAAGTCCATTTGTATGGAATCAACCATCTACATATATATCAACATTATTAGAGCCAAATATGCGAGTCATCTTATTTAATATCCTTCTAACAGTTCCTTTCGGAATCTATTTAAGATATTACTTTCAGTTGAGCTTTAAGAAAACAATCTTTTTTACTTTTCTTTTATCATTATCATTTGAACTCATCCAACTCAGTGCTTTATTTGGAATTTATCCTCGACCATATCGTCTTTTTGAGATTGATGATTTAATCACCAATACACTTGGTGGGATGTTAGGATATGCTATATGTCCACTTTTTGCTCATTTTTTACCAACAAGAGAAAAACTTGATTCAATAGCCTATGAACAAGGACAAAAAGTATCAAAGCCTCGTAAATTCTTTGCTTTTCTTATAGATGCTTTATTTATTTTCATTCTTATTATGATTCTACATCTTTTGAAAGTTCCATATCATATCAGTTATTTTGGGATTACAATTCTCTTTTATATTCTTTTACCATTTATGCACAATGGACAAACACCTGGCAAAATAATGACAAAAATCGTTCTAGAAAATCCTTCTGGTACAAAGAAGTATCAATATCTTATTCACTATCTTCCATTATACTTCCTGATTATTCCAACTCCTTATTATTTCTATCAATTTCTTAAACTATCAAATCAACTATCTCCTCTATTGTGTTATGGAAGTATTATTATACTCATAATTATTTTCTTTCTCACAACATGTCAATTTATCTTATCTTTCTTTTCTTCATCTCATATGTGGTTTGACTATTATTCTCATCTTACTCATGTATCAGCTATCACTCAAATACCTAATCTCCCTCAAACACCTGAACTTTAACAGGTGTTTTTGATTAATAAAAAAAAGAATCAATATTCTCAGTTAAAAAATAAGTTCTCAAAAACTCAACATAACCATAATTCATTAAAGTATAATTCTTGCCTTTCAATTGAATTGGAAAATCATTATTTATGTCCATTATGACTTTTATTTTTTGATTTTCAGCAATAGAAAAGGCATTACCATCTGTACCTTCAACAAAAAGAGAAGAAATGTTTGATTAACCATTTTTGCCATTCAATCGAAAAACTGGCTATTGCTTACCAAAACCTATAATTTGAAAAAAATCATTACAAAAGTCATAGTCCCAATTTTCAGTACTACTGTCATTTTTAATAGCCAAAATATCCTTATAAGCTCATTTTTAATCATAATCTCTTAATGAAGAGATAGTGATTTTAAGTATAATGAACCTTTTATAAAAAGAAAAGAGCAAACAAAAATACATAAATATATGTATATTCATTTCACTCTGAAAACTTTTCCACTTTTATTATTGCACAAAGCATCCCATTATTCAATGCTTTAAGCCATTATATATTGACGTATCCAAATTCTTATAAGATAAAGAAGCTCAGTTTTGAAATGGAATTGAGCTTCTTGTAGATGAATTTATCAATTTTTAGATGACTTCATTGATTTTAAATATCGCTTTCTTAAATATAAACTTCCTAATCCTGTTATTACAAACAAAAGAGCATATCCTAAAAAGTTGAAAGTATCAGCAGTTTCTACACTATCATTCTGAGATTTTTCTGGTAATTTATTTTCTATATTATCCAATTTTTGCCACTTTGCATATAAGTCAATATTGCCTATACGTTGACTTATTTGTGTTATTGCTTGACCTTCAAATTTTTGATTATTATACCACCCTATAAATTTATAACCTTTTTTAGTTGGAGTTTTTAAATGTATTTGATCTTCTACTGTAAAGCGTTCAGTCGTTACGACACTTCCATCATAATAATTTATTGCATATTGAATTGCTGATAATGATGGTACAAGAACAATATCCTGTGTGATAGGACTTGATGATTCAAATAGATCATGACTACCTTTTATTTTCCAACCATCAAATTGATAACCAGTTCTACTATCATTTGGCCATTTCTCATCGATTTCTTCTTTGAAACTTGAACCAGCTGATATCTTAAATTCTTTTATTTGCTTATTAAAGAATTCAAATCGAATTATATATACACGGACCAATTGATTATATGCTGTTGTCAATTCAGTTAATGTATCATTAATCACTTGTTGATTATCACTTGAAGCAACAGTATCTTTTGCTTTATTTAACGCTTTTATAAAAGCTTCATAGCTTGATTTTGTATATTGTTGACTTGATATATTTTCTTTTTCTATTTTAGATATTTTCTTTTCTAAGTCAGCTTTATTGACAACTGCTTTATATTCTCCAATGATTTGAAAACCATTAATAATCATCTGAGTTATATCTAAATTTTCACATTCTATACGATATTCTCCATTAACCCCATAATAAGCAAACAATATATGAGGATTTGTCATTGAGCGCTTATTTGTAAGTCTTGTATCTATCGTTTCTGTCTTTAAAACTTCTTCTTTTTGATTCTTTATAGTATATAAAGTGACTTTAATTAATCCTGTCTGAGCAGTTTGACCTACTGATAATTCTATACCATCACCATAAAATGCAAAAGATAATTTCGCACCTTTTTCATTTGTAACTAAAGCATTATTTTCTAATGTAAACTTTCCTTCTTGCTTAATATTAACATGATCACTTGGTACTGTTGTACTTTCTTTAAGTAACATAGCTTCTTTAGCAGTTTTAAGAGTAATAACCATATCATCTAATTGGCTTTGTGTTGTTGCTGAAATTAATAAATTTTTTGCATGAACCAATTGAGTGATGAAATCTGATTTATATTGATTGTCTTGATATTGATTGAAATTGATTTTTTGATATTCATTTATCAGTTCCATCAAAGCAGTCTTCTCCAATGTTTCAATATTTGCACGTTCTACATGTATATAGTCAATAATTGCATTAGTATCACGATTCGTTGCAATTGAATTTTTTTGGCCTGTATTTATAATATCTAAACGATAGTTTCCATTATCCTCTTGTTTCCAATGAAACAATAATTCTTTATCTTTTTTTGTTTCACTATAACAATCTATATCTTCTGATATAATTTGTTCTTCCCTATTATCTTTCAGGTCAGTAATAACAAATCTTACTGTTCCAGTTCCAACTGCCTTTCTTCCATAAACAGAAACTTCATTTCCATTAATCATGAGACTTAGTTTTTCATCAGTTGCTCCTGACTTTAAAGCAGTTCCTTTATCCAAAGTCTCCTCATTTATTTCTACCCAATTACCAGTACGATTAATAGCACTGTCTTCAGCATCAAAACGAATTTGGATTAACTGTTTTTTAGCTTGACTTAGTGAGTCTACCATTTTATCTATTTGATTTTGAGTTAAATTGTTTTTCTTTAGTAACTCAATTGCTTCATTCAATTGCTTTTTAAACACATCTTGTTTATCTAAAATAAAATCATTTAAGTTTAAACTTTGACAATTATGAATTAAATTTTCTAAAGTTTTTGTATGTAAAGGTTCTTCATTGACTTGAGGTTCATGCCCTTCTTCGACTATCAGTGTCGTCGTTGCTGTAACTGTATTTCCATTATAAGTTGCACTCGCAGTCACTTTGTATTGTCCAGGCTGTGTAACTGTTAAAATATGATCTTTAACTTGACCACCATTATTAATAGAATATTGAACTGGGATTGTTACATCTTGAGGATAACAAGTATCCATATAAGTATGCGCATTCATAGCAATGCTTGCATCACTTTTCCCAAAAGGAATCGTTAATAATGTTGGTTTTTCAATAACTATTCCTACAACTTTATCATTTTGACACCCTGGTTGCATATCACTACCTGAAGCAACCTCACTTGTTAATGACATAAAATTTGATGCTTTCCCATTTTCATTATTATAAACTTTAACAATATAATCTTTATTATCAGAACTTAATCCTTGTAAGTCATTAATAGTCACTACATCAGCAGATGCATTATAAGTATTATAATTCACTGTTTTCACTGGTGTAGACAAATTCCCTTTTTCAAACACATCAACTCGTACATTTCCTGCACCTGCTCCACGTTTGAATTTCATTGTCCCACCAGTTCCTGTAAATGGTATTTCAAGATAATTATTTAATTTTTTGGTATAAATAACTGGTTCATCATTAAAAGTTGTGTTCACCCACTTTGTATCTGCTTCTAATACGCTTTCTTGAATAACAACTGTTTGTAAAGTTCCATCACTGAAATAACGTTTAACATTATTATCATCAGCTTTCACTGTCTGTGCTTGTGGTATCTCCTTAACATTATGTCCTGGACCAGCAATTGCTCCAAGATTATAAGATGTTAATGGTTGACCAAGAATATCCTGTTGACCATTTCCAGAAACATTAATACTTTTATTGATATATGGTGAAGTTGTTTTCAATGCTATTTTAGAAAAAGCATTTTTCTGACTCAAGTTAAATAAAGAATTACCACCAACAAATTGGGGATCATCAGTATATTGATTATCATCTTGTGGTGCTATACAACCAATATAAGCATTGTTGTCAAATGTTGAATTTTTTCCAGGTTGAAAACATTGATTACGACCTGCTACAGTTGGATTTGTAAAATACCAGATATTATTATTATAATTAACTTCATCTCCTTCAAAAACTGCATGACAATCTTTATTAGAAATAAAAGTATTATTATATACTTTTGCACTTTCAAGTTTTGTCACATCTGTTTCTCCAACTGCAACAATTTGAGCATTATAATCTAAAAATGCTCCACTGTCATTGACTGATAAATTATAACGAATTGTATTATTGCGATTATATGATTTTTGACGAACATGTAACATATAACCACCACCATAATTATCATGTGTATAATTGTATTGAATCACTCCATCACGTGTCATATCATCTAAGTTAAAGGCCATACCATCTTTCCCATTTTGACCATTACAAACTTCATTATATTGAAAAATCATTCCATTAGCTCGATCACACCAAATACCACATCCATATCCTTCTAATGTGCTTTGGAAAGTATCAACTTTGTTGTGTTCAACAATAACTCCACTTGTATAAAGTGGGATAATTCCAGCTCTTGTGACATTATGAATATAATTATTTCTAATAATAACATTTGTATGTCTAAAATCTACATCATCTAAAGTTCCTTTAACATTTGTTGTGGTAATACCATTAGCTTGACAATTTTCAATTTTATTATTTTCAATTAATACATCATTAAACGTTGTGACTTTCTTTGTCGTATCTAATTCCTGTACAGCAACATTAAAATCATTAGGTGCCTCTGTTTCTCTTGCTGTATAAGTTACTAAATTAATACCACCAGTACGATGAGTTGTACGTGCTCCCCAAAATGTATTAGATGTGTTAGGATTAGATTGATCCCCTCCCACATAACCATCTAATGGACTTCCATCTGGATTTGTTGGAACAACTGGATAAATATCATCTTGACCATTATATCCTCTTACATCATGAATATCACAATTACGAATATATATATGATTAATTTGACCATAATCATACCCTTCTATTCTAATACCACTACGATCACGATTAACATTATCTCCAGTATTTTTAACATCAAGATTATTGATTTCAATATATTCTTGATTATACAAATAAACTGCTGCTCCTATTTGATCACCATTTTGACCAGTAAAAGCACCTTTCCAATTTTTAACTTGAGGCATAAAATAAGAACCATTTGCATCAATAATAGGTTTATTCCCTTCACCATACATATCAATAACAATTGGATATCCAGCACAACCTGAACCTTTTGGCCATAATGTTCCTGTAAATTGTGATCCTGCTTTAATAAGCACTTTATCTCCAGGCTGTAACATCAAATTATTGATATCTTCTAAACTATTAAAAGCATTCTCTTCACTGAGTCCATTACCATCATTCTTAGATATGTGAGAATCCAAGTAATATACTTTTCCATAAGTTTTCTCTTCACTTGCAAATACAATTCTAGGACTGATAAGTGAAAAAATCATAACAATAATTATAAAAATCTTAGACAATAATTTCATAATACTCTCCCTCTTTATCGAATTGAAAACATAAAAAGGCAAGAACTGTAAGTAAAAACTTACAAGCCTTGCCTAATTGAATAGTCACAATCCATCTTTTCATTATTATAACACGTCGATTAACAGAAAACAATAATTATTAAAAACAATAACGACAAATAGTGACAATGCTTTATAAAGAAAAGCTCATCATGAGATAAGATGATGAGTTTTCAATAACTAACATTTATATTTTCTTTTTTGTTCAAAAATAATATATGCTCCAGCAAGCAACATAATTCCTCCAATAAACGGTATATTTATATTATCACCTGTTTGAACAGAATCTTGAGTTTTCTCAATTAATTCTAATGCTATTGTTGCATTTTCAAATGCAACTTTCGCTTGAATATATGTTTGGCCATCAGTGTCATCTAGTGGCAAACTCATTAAGTAATGATAAGCATTTAAATATTTTTCATAAGATTCTTTTGTATATAAATTTGAATTTTTTAGGACAATAGCTTTTCTATATTCATCCATTGAAGTTGCTCTTTTCTGCAAGTTCAATAATGCTTTATTCAACTGATTGATCATTTGAGCCATCAATTGATTTGTTCCATTAATCATTAATTGATCAGTTTGTCCTAATAAAGTCTTTACTGTCTTCCAAGAAGTCAATGTATATAGATTTTCATCAAAAGATTGAACCTCTTTAATTTTATTCTTTAAAGCAACTGTTGATACCAACTCTGTTTTCGCTTTTAAAATAGCTTGTGCATAATCATAATCATAAGCACTATCATGTGGTTTTGATGCATCTGCAATCGCTTTAGTTAACTGAGTATATGAATCTGTTGTATAATGCTCTTTATTTAATGTTTTTGCTTCCTCGATAACTTCTTGTAGATTGACATTTGGCTTTAAAGTTAATTTAGATTTGGCAACATTAATCTTTTGAATAGCTGATTCAACTTGTGTCTTTGTTCCAGTCTCTAACAGTTGAGTTCCTTCATTAATAGCGTTCTTATAATCCTTAAATGTTTCTACAATATATAACTTTTCTGGATATGAATTAAACTCTTGAATTAAGTCTTTTAAGATTGTAATATCAGCCAATTGTTCTTCAACAGTTTTTAATGTTTGAATTAATTTTTCAATTTCATCTGGATGTACTCTTTCTTGTTGAGTTGTAGCATTTTGATCTTTAGTTATAGCATCTTGCAATGTTTTTATAGCCTCTTGATAAGCTTTATAACCTGCCTTTGAATAAGAGTTTTCATCATAAGATTTTAACTCAGATAATGTAAGTACAGCAATTTCCTGCTGATTTAAAGAATATACAAGATTATTCTTTGCCATTTTTAATTCATCTATTAATTGTGTTGCTTTTTCTATTGATAAATCTGCATCATTGACAACTAACTTAGCCTCACTTAAAGCATCATAATAGGCTTGATAAGTTGCTGCTGTATAGACTCCAGTATCATTGTCTACAGATTGCTTAATTAAATCTTTTAATTCTGTTCCAACATATTTAATCAATTTATTAGCAATCGCTGATTGAATGCCAGAAATAGCTGATTCTATTGAAGTCACAGAAGCATTTTCATTATCATAAATATTCTTTGCTGTTTGATAAGCCATCTCATATTTCTCTTGAGATGAATTTGTCCATGCTTGAGTATTTTCCTTGTTATCTAATAATGTTTTTAAATTCATTTTAGATGCTGTTGTATCCATCGCTGTATTCATCAAAATTACTTCTGCCAATTCAGGTATTTTGTCAAGCCATGTAACAGATACATTTTTAAATAAGTATCCATCTGGTAATTTGAACTCACTAATTGGCTGATTTAATGTTCCTAGTGTTATACTTTTTGTTGTAGGCGTTGTAGAGCGTCCTTTTGTAGTCACATAAACTTCAGCATTCACTTTAGCATTTGAAACTTCTCCAACTTGAACAAAACGAATTGATTTCATTTCATTTGGATTAGATACATGATAAATAAATGAACTATTTGGTTGTGAAGATTTAAAAGTCGTTGATAAATCATTATCCAGCATATGAGAAGGAATTTTACCTGGCTCTTCAATAGCATCAAGTGTAAAATCATGGTTAGATTCAGTTGTCACATATTCATTATTATTAATAACAATTTCATTAAAAGCAGCAAATCTATCTTTATATGGTGCTGTAAATCTCACTCTTAAATAACGTCCAACCGCTTTTGCACCATTTGCTAATATATTTTCTTTATACATATTTCCTGGATTCACACTATCATGTAAAAGTTCAGAGTATGTTTTTGCAGTTGTACTACTTCCCCCATCAGTATCCGCTCCTGTATTCTCTACTCTATCTCCAATTTCTAAAACTGGTGTCCATGATGAACCTGCAGGATCATTTGAAACTTCAAAAATAGCATCTCGTATATAATTTTGATCTGTTTCTTTAATATAATATCTCAATGATGAAATAGTTCTTTCTTGACCCAAGTCAAACGTTACATATCCATCTTGAGTTGGATATCCTGCAATACTTGCAGATGTTGATAATTTTCCATCAAAAATATTATATGAATTTTTAGCACGACGCATATCTCCATCACCATAGGCTGCATTGATTTGTATATTAGAATCATAGAAACCTGCTTTTTTAATACTAAATGTTTTCACTTCAAATTGATTAAATGTTATATTTTCATTTGAACTTCCTGTATTTACAATTCTTATATAACGTGCGTTTATAAGTTTTGCCAACTCAAAATTAGCACAGTCAATCCATTCAATACTATTCTTTGAAACCTGTAACTTTATATTTGAAGATAGTGCAATATCAGATGTCATACTTTCAATCATTCTAATATTAGGTAATTGAATACCAAAATATTCATTCACTCCTAATGTTAATGTTGCACCATTCAAACTATAAAGATCTTCTTCATAATTAGAGAGAATTGGACTGTTATCTTGATTTGTGTAAACATAATCTTTGATACCACTCTTTATCTCTTTCACTGTAAATTCTGAAAAATATAACCATTTTGTAATTCTTTCATCATTAACAATACGAATATAACGTGCTTGAATTCCACCTAAGTTTTCATCAATAACATCTTTTTGAGTCGAACTTGTATATGTATTCACTGTTGTCCAGTTTGTATTATCCACAGAGTATTCTAAATGATATTTTGTCCATTTATCACTAGAACCATTACCAACAACGATATGAGCACTTGCAAGAGAAGCAATTTTCCCTAAATCATAACCAATATAATCACCAACTTCACTTACATCATTTGTACGTCCTTCATCACCATTATTTGCTGGATCATAATAAGCAGCAGTATTATCATCACCATCATATAATTTACTATCATTATTACTTTCACTACCACCTGCACCATTTCTCCATGTTGGCGTCTTTATAACAGTATAAGAGAGTGGAGTAGTATCATTTGATGGGTCAAAAGCATAAACTGTTATTTCACCAACACGCCACCAAATCTTCTTATTAGCAGTATTTTGAATACGAATATAACGCATTTGTATTCCATTACCATTAAATGTTTGTCTTTGTTCAGTCGACAAATCAGTTAATTTTGTCCAATTTATTTTATCCTCACTATACTCAATAATTGCATTGCTTGGAACATCTGCTCCATTGCTTAATCCTTGAACAAAAGCAATTGACCCTACATTTTTACTTTCACCTAAATCAGCAATAATGGCTGCTCCAGCTTCAATATTATCAGCACCACTTGGATTTCTAAAAAATGTTTCTGTATTTTCATTTCCATCTGTCAAATTAGCAATATTTCCACCATTAGGAGCAATGACAATATTCTCCAATTCAACATTTGTAATTTCTAATTTTTCAGGTTCTTTATCAGGATTTCCTTCTGCCTTATTAATAGTTATTTCAGAAACTATTAGCCATGCATCAACAGCATTATCTTGAGTCGTTATTAAACGAATGCCCTTGGCAGTTAAAGATAATCCATCAACCTTAATTTCAGCAGGATTAGAAATATTTGTTGCAAAATCATAAATAGCTCCATCTAAATCTGTCCATGTTGTTCCATCTGTTGTATACTGCAATTTTGAATGTTCAAATTTATTTTTGCCACTACCAAGTAAAAATCTAATATCATGAATTTCAATAGCCTTATTAAATTCAACACCTACATATTGACCAGATTTAATCCACTGTTCATTTTGACTTGTTGTTGTATATTGAATATTCGTTGCATCATTTCCATCAAAAACATTATCTAAGCTTCCATTTGGAAAATCAGTACGATTTGTTATAAATGTCTGCCCAAAATAGTTTGGATCTGTAATCTCTTCCACTTTTTTATTTAAATAACTAGACATATCTTTAATTAATGGTGTGATATATTTTGATCCAACTAAAGCATATTCATCATTTGTATTCTTTGTAATAAAATGATGTTTTTGAGAATCTGCAAGAGCCTTTGAACCTTTTGTATTATATTCAATAATGGCATTACTATCATTATTTAAAGATGCCTTGATTCCCTCTAAATAAGAAATACCAGATTCCATTGTATCATCCCAACAGTTTAACCATGGTGCCATTTGTTCTCTTAAACGTTTGTTTCCTGAATTCTTATAATACGCAGCTGACTCTTTTAATTTTTGAAATTCTTGTATTAAAACATCGCATGTCTCAACTGTTACTGTATTATTTGTTAAAGATGATCTAAAACTATTTAATTGAGATTTTAAGTCTAATGATTCATCTAATCCCGTATTCTGAGCAATCATATGTTTAGAAATCTCACGCAAAGATTTTGATGATTTTGTATCTAATGCCGTATTATGATCTACATATTTAAAACTATCTGTCCAAGCTTGATCTGCTTCATTGGCTGATTGCCAAATATTCCATGAATAACAAGCATTACCAAATATTCCAACTTTACTTGGTTCAGAATGTTCCATTGGATTTAACATAATACCTTGAATTTTATCAGGACTTACACCTGGATTTAAAAATTCTTTATAGCCACCCATTATTAAACGATTTGTTGCATTATCTGAACATGGCCAGTTAATCCATAAGAATGGACCACGTCCAACATTATTTGTAAATGTGTTTGTGAAATTTGTATTCACTGTACCCCAAACTCCACCACCTGTCATAACCAGTTGAACATTATTAGGTGCTTTTTTTAGTTCTGTAAATTCTGCTCCAGAACCATCTCCCATATAATCATAAGGAATATATGGTAAAGTTGTTTTCATATCAGGATATTCTTTTTGAACATCATTCTTTAGCCAATCTGATATATCATTAATTAATTTTAAGCCATTGGCACCTCCAGGATTATGGAAATCATCTGCTAAGATTGCAATCTGCCTAACACCACAATCAATAACCTGTTTAAACTTTGCTTTCAATTTCGCTAATTCTTCATCATAATTATCAAAATTAAATGTTCTTGCCCATCCAAATGGATGAAGTGCATAGGCAAAACTACATTTTGATTCATTACCCGCTTTTGCAAGTGGTTTAATTAAATTATTAATTTCATCTTGAGTATATAAAATATCCCACTTATCTTTATGTTTTGGATCATCCTTTGGTGCATAAAAATATGTATTCATTTTATAATATCCACCAAATTTCATTAATTCCGCTCTATCCTCTACTGACCAAGGATTTCCATAGTATCCTTCAATAAATCCACGACTCACAACATCAGCATAATCTTCAACCGTAAAATGACGAATTGTACGACTTTCTAGTTGATTAAAGACATGATAAAGAGTTGTTAATCCATAGAATGCTGCATTTGTATCTTTACCAAGAATAATAATTGTTCCATCATTGACTTCTAAATAGTAAGAATCATTCTTATCAAATAAGTCATGAGAAACAGATTTATTATTTTGAACATATTGATCAACATATCCTCCTGAACCTTTTATTCCAACTAAAATATTTGTAACTTTTTCTGTTACTGATTCATCAGAATTATCAATTAGTGCAGATGATGTTGAAATAGATAATTTCTTAATATCAGTAACCTCTTTAAGTCTTGATTTTGTATATTTATCAATGCCATCTTCATAGACAACATTTACTTTATCTCTTAAAATAAAGTCACTATTTTGATACGTTATTGTGTGTGGTGTTGGATAAATTTCATATTCTGGCATTGCAGCATATACCGAACCAACATGAGAAAATAAACCAATCACCATAGCCATACTTGCTATAACAGCAAATACTTTTTTCTTGAATTGTCCCATTTTTTTCCTCCCTTTCAATTCACAGGACTGCTATTTTAGACAAAAAAAGACCTCAAAGGTCTACACTTGATCGTGTTTTCCTTTGAGGTCTTGCCTAATCGTATTAGTAACAATCCTTACGCCATTATGATAACCTTTCTAGCACTTCATTGTCAACAGTTTTTTCCATCTTTTGTAAATTGGAAAGTTATGTATTTTTACGAAGATGGATGCAAAGATATGTTTGTTCATCAGGCGACAAGTTATAATCATATCTGTCTTTTATGAGTTTCACAATTCTATTAATACATAATGCTAAACGTGGATCTTCTTTTAGCATATCTCGAATATTAGCTGTTGTATCTTCAAATTGATTGTTTCGATTTCTAAATATTCTTTCTCCAAGATATTTTAAATGAATAGATATTCTTGAATAAGCTAATGAATCTTCCTGTAATTCTATTTTCATTGTTTTCTGAATTAATTCCAAAACTTCTTTTGTAAGTGTTAAAATTTTAATAGCATTATTCGATTTATTTGATAAAGAAAAATTAACAAGATGTAAAGCAATATAACCAGCTTCATCTTCATCTAACATCACACCAGTTTTTTTAGCAATCAGTCTTAAAGCCCATTGTCCAACTTGATACTCATTATTATAAAGAGTACGTGTTTCTGAAAGGATAATATTAGGTAAATAAACACCTTCTTGTTTGCGTTTAACAGCAAATGCTAAGTGATCACCAATCGCAATAAAAATTTCTCCACTAAAACTTGTATCCAAAACAGTTTCAGCCTTTTGAACAATTTCTTCAGTTATTTCAAAATATATAATAGGGATACTTTTCAAAGAATCCTCAATTCTTTTCTTTTGTTCATCTTGAAAAACATATATTTTTTCAATTTTCTTTTCATCAACAATATCCCCTACTTTTCTTTGAAAACCAACTCCTGATCCTGTTAATATAACATCTTGTCGATTTTCATTCAAAGCCACTACACTGTTATTATTAAAGACTTTTAATATGATCATGCTTTTCTCCTTACCCTAAAATATCATTCATAGAATCCACAATGAAATCAACTTGTGTTCCCACAATAAGCTGCAAATGAGTATTACCAATCTTCACAATCCCACTCACACCTGTAGATAGAATTTTTTCTTCATCAACCAAAGATATATCATTAAGTTGGACTCTTAACCTTGTAATACAGCTCTTAATTAAAACAATATTTTCTCTACCCCCCAATGCTTCTACATAGATAATAGCAATATCATCATAATCATCAGTTTTTAAAACATCTTTATACTCATCTTTAGCAACCTGAAGTATTACCTCATCAGTTTCCCTACCCGGAGTCATTAAATTATATCGGATAATAATAAATCTAAAGAGTGAATAATAGATAATTCCACAAGCAATACCTAAAGGAATTAACATAAAAATATTTTGTGAAAATGGGGCTTTGATACTTAATAAATAATCAATAAGTCCTGCTGAAAATCCGAAACCTGCTATCCAATGCATAGAAGCAGCAATAAAAACAAAAATACCAGTTAAAATAGCATGAATAACATATAAAACAGGTGCTACAAACATAAATGCAAATTCTAACGGTTCTGTAACACCAGTTAAGAATGATGCAAATGCTGCTGAGAATAAAATAGTTCCTACTTGTTTCTTTCGATCAGGTCGCGCGCATCTATACATTGCTAGTGCTGCACCCGGTAAACCGAACATCATAATTGGAAAAAAGCCTGCTTGATACATTCCTGTTATTCCCAATACTCCTCCTGATATAGTTCCCCAAAACTTACCAATATCGTTGATTCCTGCCATATCAAACCAAAAAACAGAATTTAATGCATGATGTAAGCCAGTTGGAATAAGCAAACGATTATAAAAACCATATAATCCAGCTCCAAATGGACCTAATCCTGATATTGTCTCACCAAATTGAATAAACAAATTAAAGCATGTTGGCCAAACAATCAATAACAAAAGACCTAAAACTAACATTGTTAAACTACAAATAATAGGAACAAATCTTTTACCTCCAAAAAAAGAGAGGGCTGTGGGTAATTTTATTTTAGAGAATTTATTATAATGAAATGAACATATAAGTCCAACAAGAATACCTATAAAAGCATTTGAAGAATTCTCAAAAGCTATTGGAACTTGTTCTTCTGAGATATTCATAAATAATGAAACAGATTCAACTGAAAGCAAATGATTTAATAACACATATGATACAACAACACTAATAACAATCATTGGATCTTTTTCCTTAACCATCCCAATTCCAATTCCTACGGCAAATAAAATAGGAAGATTGTCTATAATGGCACTCCCTGATTCAATAAGAAATGCAGCAATAACATTATTTGAACCCCAGCCTATTGGATCAATCCAATAACCAATACCTTTTAAAATAGCTGCAATGGGCATCACTGAAACTGGTAACATTAATGATTTTCCTAATCGCTGCATATATCCCATCATTACTTATATCCATCCTTTACCTCATTTTAAAAATTCATAAATGTGTACGTTTTAAAACTTGCTAATAACTGCTAAAAAATGTAAAATATTGTAGAGGGAATATTCTTTTTGGTTTAAATATGGAAGTTTTTTAAACTACACTTTAACGAACTTTTCATGTTTTCTTATAATAATGCTCATGTTTTAATTATTGACATATTTTTAATTTACAAGTAGAATAGAAGTAGTAATGTGACTATTCAATTAGGCATTAGTTGTTTTTTTAAGCAACTAGTGCTTTTTTATATAAAAGAAAGGACTTTAAGAAATGAATTTTTTAGATAAACTCATACATAAAGATAATCATTCTATTTTAGCTGTAACTAATGGAAAAGTTCTGCATATTGAAAAAATACCTGATCATGCTTTCTCTAATCGTTTGATTGGAGATGGCTTAGCAATTGAAATTAACTCTCCCCATATTTATGCTCCTTGTACAGGAACCATTAATTCTATTGCTTCAACACGACATGCATTTACTATACTATTAGAAAATGGAGTTGAAATACTTGTTCATATTGGTCTCAACACATCAAAACCAAATGAACATGACTTTAATTATCATGTCAATGTAGGAGACCATATCACTCCTGACACACACATTCTGACACTGAGCCAACAATTTTTACATTCCCACCAATTTAAAGTTATCACACCTATTATCATATTAAATTCTCATGAGCATCCTATTAAAATAATGACAACATCTTCTTATACAAAGAAAGGAAAAACTCTTTTCACATATAAATAATTGAGAGTAAAAAGTTTCACTTTTTACTTTTTATTTTAAATATTATTGGAAAAAGGTTAGCGAAACTTGCCAACCTTAATCATATATAGTTATTACATATTATATTTTTTTATGTTTTTTACTCATAAAATAACCTAAAGCACCACTTATTATGAATAATCCAAACAAAGCTGTCACTTGTACTGAATCACCTGTTTGAGGTTGATTTGTTGATGGCTTATTTTGATTGTTTGATGTATCATTGATATTTGGTTTTGATGGATCGACTGGATTTGATGTTGATGCTTCAACTCCAAATTTGGCTGTTGCTTGTCCATCTGTAGATACAATTATTAATGTATGTTGTCCTTCTGATAATGTTTTTGTAAATTCAGGATGAAGAGTAATAATTGTACTTCCTTCTTTAACTGTATAATATTGACTGTCTAAAACCTTACCATCCAACAAGACTTCTTTAAACTTTTCGATAGATGCATTTGATCTAAAACTCACAGCTTCACCTGGTTGAACAGTTACTTCTTTACCGTCATTAATGATATATTTATCATCATTAGATTCTGGTGGTGTTACTGGTGGTTCAACATTTGGTTTCTTTTCTAATTGAGCAATAGCAGTATTTAAATTTTGAATAGCTGTTGCAACATCTTCTTTTGTAGCATCAGTTTTATTCATAATAGCTTGTGCTTTTTGAACTTCATTTTTTAGTAATGAAATACTGTCATCTGTATAAGTCTCTGATTGAATATAAGTTTCTGCTTTTTTCATAAGTTCTGATAAATTTGTTTTATCAGCTGAAACTAATTTTACACTTACAGTTGTAGAAGTGGTAAACCCATTTTGACTATAGTTAACTTTGAACTGATTTTGATATTGATTTAAAATTGTGTTTGGTTGTTCCCATGTCCAATTTTCTGGTAAACCAATTGTAGAAAGCGTTTCGCCATAAACACCAGTTAAAGTAAAGTCAGTTGGGAAGGTTCTTTCTTGAACAGTTAATTTCACTGTCTCTCTTGTATATTTACGAGGTGATACTGTTAAATCATCTGGTATAGCAGTATAGTATAATGTATATTCACCTGGATCAAGAATTGCTAATTTATCTTTATTAGCATCACTATTGATTACAAGATGAACACTTGAATTTCCTGCATCGTTATCAAAAAATGAATCATCATCAATAGAATAATCTACATGATATCCTTCAGATGCACTGACATTCGCTAATAAATCTGGAATATCACCCTGTTGCATTGTTATATTTTGAGTTCCATTTAATTTAGGAGCATTTGCATAATATTCTGCAGCATCTGCCTTTTGCTGATCAGTTTGTCCATAATAAACATAATCAACATCATAAGTTGTTCCTGCCAAATTTGTTCCTACTTCACCTGGCCAAGCACCACCCATTGCAAGGTTAAATTGAATATATTGTGGTTTGTCTAACGCATCAACAGCAGCTTGATCATCGCTATAATCTACAGTTCTGACGATTTGATCATCGACATACCATTCCATTTTGCCTTTTGTCCAATTCAATCCAAAAATGTGATAATCATCATTAAAGTTTCCAGAAGGAATAGTATATGCAGTTCCATTTCCAGCATATTTTCCATTATCGGCACTTCCACCTTCTACACTACTATAATGTAATGTTTGATAAACTGTTCTATTTCTAGCACTTCCATCTGATCCATCACCAATTAATTCCATAATATCAACTTCTCCACAACTAGGCCACCCATGTCCTTGTGCGTCATTAATGACACCATCCAATGTAAAATCAGATCCTAATGTCCAAAATGCTGGGAAAACACCTTTTCCTTTCGGTAATTTCGCTTTTGTTTCAAAACGTCCATACAAGTATTGTTTATTATCATGAGTACGAATACTTCCTGAATTGTAAATAACTTGTCTTCCACCAACATTATATTGAGACTCAACAGGTCTATCAGTTGCTTTAATTGTTAATTTTCCATCTTTGACATAAACATTTTCATCACTACGAACATAATGTTGCTGTTCTAAGCCACGGATATGACCTAATTCATAATCCCATTTTATTGTATCTAGAGATGTTCCATTGAAATCATCCCACCAAGTGATATCATAAGTTTCATCTGGTTCTTCTGCACCAACTTTTGTTAATGTAACATCATCTAGATATGCAGAAGAATTTTTCAAGGCTTCATTAGCATTTTCAGCCCATCTATCCATACCAACAATAAAGTTAGTCATATCACCACTATTAAACTCGATAATCGCTTCTTGCCATTCTGCAGTTGTTGAAACAATAGTATCTTGATCAACATTACTAGGATTATCTAATGTTCCACTTTTAATGACTAATGCTGCCGTTGAATCTTGGGCTGTACTGATAATTTTAATTTTTCCTTTAAGAATATAATCAGTATTTTTTTCAAGCGTTACAGCTTGCCAAATATGACCATTGGCATGACTATCAGTGTTTGGTTTGATTTTTCCAGAATAGTTTCCTTTAACATGACTATCACTACTAACCTCTGCACTGACCAAAGATGTCCAATTCGCTGTGCCCTTTTCAAAGTCTCCATTTTGAATTAAGCGATTACGCTGTAACTCAATAAGGTCATACTCTGGTCCCGTTAAAGCATGTACATCAGAGAGACTTGGAGTAGCTGTAACAACAGTTCCTGCAATTAATAATGATGTTAATATTAGTTTTGTTACTTTCCCTTTCATAATTTTCCTCCTCTTTAATTATGAATGGTATTGGCATTTTGTTTTTAAAATGCCAATACACAAACTTTATCCATTCTTTTCTTTTTTCTTTCTTAATAAATAAATCCCACATCCTGCAATAGTCATTGTCAACATCATAGGTAAAATATATGTTGAATCACCAGTTAAAGCAGATTGACTTGACTTTGTTAATCCTTGAATAGCTTGATATAAGTCTTTCGCATATTGATCAACAACACTCTGCTCAAGAATTGTTTTATTATAAACAATTCTTCCTAATACTTTATTTAAATTTGCAACTGAATCACTATTATATGAAGATAAATCTGATGGAATTTTAGAAATTAAATCTTTAATTTGACTATAGTCAGCATCTTTATATTTGAGTGAATCTGTATATTTCTCTAAATTTTGTTTTGCTTTCATAAAATCTTCTAAAGAGACATCTTTAGGTAATTTCATAAATTGGTCATATGCATTCTTATATGCTTGATAACTATTAACAGTATAGTCATGAGAATCTTTTAATTTTAAATCTTGAAGATATGCTACATATTCTTTTGAACCACTTACTTTTAAGGATTGAATAGCATTTGTTAAAGCATCATATGCATTTTTAACTGTTCTTGCATCTCCATCCTTCATTGCTTTCTTTGCATTTTCAATAGCCTTTTCTACTTCGACATAAGTTAAAGATGTATATTTATCTTTATCTAATCCCTCTGCTTCTTGAATACGTTCTTTTAAAGCAACAATAGACACTAAACTATTTTTAGCTTTTGTAATTTTTTCAATATATTCTTTTTGCTGTTGTAGAGTCGGATTAACAAGAGCCTGTGCTTCATCAACAACTGCTTTAAAATCATTGTATGATTTTTCAGTATAATTTTCTTGTTTGATTTTTAAAGCTTCTTTAATAACATCATTTAACTGATCAGATACAAGTACCAATTGATTCTTCTTTTCAATAATGAGATTGAGTTGTGTTGCTACAGTTTCTTTTGTCCCAGAAACCAATAATTGCTTCCCAACTTCAACTGCATCTTTATAAGCTCTATAAGAATCTTCTGTATACAATTGACTATCATAATTATTAAATTCATTAATCACTGCTTTTAACTCTGTAATGTCTGCTAAAGCTGTTTTTGCAGTTTGAAATGCTGTATTTAATGTTTTCATATCTGCTGGTGTTATACGATCAGCTTGAGATGTTGCCACTTTATCTTTTGTAATTGCATTATTTAATGCTGTTTTTGCAGTTATATAATTTTGGTATGAATCTTTAGCATAATTAGATTCAACTAGAGTTGTGTCATCTAATATTGCTAATTCTGCCTTTTCTCTCTCTATTGATGAATATTCTAATGAATTTTTAGCATTTTTAATATCTTGTACAAATTGATGAGCCTGTTCAACAGAAATATTATCTTTATCATTAAAAGCAGATTTTGCATCATTTATACTATTTTGATATTCCATAAATGAATTAACTGTGTAATCATTTTGTTGAATAGATGTTGCTTCATTAACTAATGACTCTAATTCACTTAAATCAGCTTTTTGTAATGCAGTATCAATTGCATTTTGTAAGACTGCCACTGCACTATCAATAATATCCTGTGATGCATAATCGCTATTCTTTAATTCTTCAGCAATCTTTTTTGCATTATTGAAAGCAGTCATACTATCTGTTGTCCAACCGCTCTTAGCAGTTTCTTTTAAAATATTATTTAATGCTGTTTTATCAACTGAAATATTTGTTCCTTGTCTTGTTAAGATTTCAGCAATTTCAGGAATTTTATCTTGCCATGAAATTTCTATAGAGAGTAATTTTTTCCCTGTTGGAATAATAAATTCATTGATAGCTTGATTTAATTTACCAACTTCAACCGTTTCTGTTGTTCCTCTTATGATATCACTATAGAATGTGGCTTTTACTGATGCACCTGTTGTTTCACCATTTTGAATAATTCTAAATGAAGTTAAACCATCAGGTCTAGATACATAATATGTCATTGAAGAATTTGCTAATGAAGATTTATAAGTTGTTGTTAAGTCTTCATCTCCCATATAACTTGGCTGATGCCCACGTTCTTCTAATGCACCAACATATTGTGGATTATTTTCAACTGGTATATATTCACCTCGATTAACCATAATCTCATTAATAACAATTGAACGTTGAGGATAATCAACAGTCATAAGGATACGTAAATAACGCCCTTTTATATTCAAATGATCACTGCCTGCATATACATAATTAGGATAGTTAGAATCATTATTTGTAAATGTTTCTCTAGCAGTAGAGTTAGGATCAGTATCTTGAATTCCATCACCAATTGTAAATAAATCATTCCAGTTGACCAAATCAGTAGAGAGTTGGACTTTTGCATCTCTAATATAATCATTTTGAGAATCAAGTGTATAAATTCTTAAAGAATTCATATCAATCTCTTGTCCTAAATCATAGATAATATATTGACCATTCATTGGTCTTCCACCTATTTTATTTGTTGTTCCCATATTTCCATCAAAAGCTGCACCATTATTTCTTGTATCTCCCCAATTGGCAATAGCTGCAATATCTGAAGAATGGAATTGCATTGGCAAAATTTCATGGTATGTAACTTTAAATTCATTGATTGTTATATTGAGAGCAGATGACCCTGTATTGATGAAACGAACAAAACAAGCATCCTCATTTTGTACTCCAGTTGTCACATCAGTCCAAATGATTCCATTTTTTGAAACCTGAAGTTTTAATGCTGAATTATTGCCAGTATAATTCAATACTATCTGATCTAAATTTTTTATATTTTTGAATTGTACACCAATATATTCTTGTGCATTTAATGTCATATTTCCTGATGTTAAGGCAACACCATGTTCCAAAGTATTTGATAAGAGTGTTGTTTCAGTATTTGTATAAACATAATCTTTAACACCTGCTTCAACAGATATTTCTTTAACCTGCCACCATGTTGTTAAATTTTCTGTTGAAACAATTTTAATGCCTTTTGCTTTCACTTGAGTACCAGTAATCTTAATCTCTTCACCTGCACCAGTAAAAGTGTTCCAATCATGCCAATTTCCATCAGTGTCCTGATACATGACTTTTCCATTTGAAACACGGTCTCCACTTCCTTGATTTAAAGTCACTGACATGACTTCAACTTCTTTATTAAATGAAACAACAACTGCATCATCTGTTTGAATATTTCCATTTTCTGCTTGAGTATCACTAGCTAACCACGCCATTGTTCCTAAATCGCCATCAACCATATATTCTATTTTATTATTTTTCGCTGCTGCATTAATGCTATTATGAGTCGCAACTCTTAGCCCATGTTCTAATGAAGCAGTCAGTTTAAGTTCATTTGTATTTTCTGTTCCTGAATTAACCAAATTCACTTGGAATTCTCCCAATCTCCACCAAATTGCCTTATATTCCAAATTACGAATACGAACATATCTTGCTGATAAAGAAGCAGGTATTGTTTGTTCTGTCTGTTCTGCCAAATCATCTAATTTTGTCCAATTGACCTTATCTTGACTATATTCGACTACCGCTTTACTTAAGATATCCCCTTGCTTCGTCATTCCCTGTGCAATATATACTGATTCAATATCTTGAACAGAACCGATATCTAATGTGACAGTTGCTCCAACTGGCATTGCATTGGCATTTATTGCTTTAAAATGTGTTTCTGTTTCCTTATTACCATCAAGAGCATCTGCTAATGAACCTTGTGCAACAACAATATCATTAGAAATTTCAAGACTTAAGTTCACTTCTCCTTTTTTATCAGGATTTGCAATCATTTCTACTTGTTGTGAAGTATATTCATCTAAAGCTTTTATAAATGGAACAATACGTTGAACTCCTACTTCAGCATATTGATAATGATCTCTATACCATAATGCATGAGTTCTAGAATTTGCAAATAACTTTTGACCATTTGAATATTGATTTAAAAGTGTTGTACTATCACCTTCTATATTAGCTTTTACTGCTTTTAAATAAGCGATTGCAGATCCTGCTGTATCATCCCAACAATCTAACCAATATACAATTTGTTCTTTAATCCTTTGATTTCCACTATTTCTATAGATTTGAGAAGCTTTTGCAAGAGTCTCAAACTCTTGAATAAGTTC
Source organism: Coprobacillus sp. (assembly GCF_984815275.1). Taxonomy (NCBI): domain Bacteria; kingdom Bacillati; phylum Bacillota; class Erysipelotrichia; order Erysipelotrichales; family Coprobacillaceae; genus Coprobacillus; species Coprobacillus sp. The sequence continues at coordinate 22,154 of NZ_CFJNYH010000012.1, read as the reverse complement.
ATTAACCTGCTCAACTGTAGCTGTATGAGAATTTAATGCACTTTTTAATGCATCTAGTTTTGGTTTCAGTTCAACAGATTCATCTAGCGGTGTAACTGGATTATCTCCCCCAATCATATTCTGATTAATCATATGTTTAGATAATTCACGTAATGCTTTTGATGATTGTGTTGTCAATGATGAATTGTGATCTACATATTGGAATGAATCATTCCAAATTTCATCAGCCTCTGCTTTTGATTGCCAAATATTCCATGAATAACAAGCATTCCCAAAAATTGCAACCTTACTAGGTTCAGACTGTTGCATTGGATTTAAGACAATACCTTCTACTTTACTAGGATTGACACCTGGATGTAAAAAAGTATCATATCCTCCCATAATTAAATGATTTTTAGAATTATCTGTACATGGCCAGTTAATCCATAAGTAAGGACCTCTTCCTACTGTATTCATGAAAGAATTTGTAAAATTTTCAGATGCTTCACCAAAAACTTGACCACCAGTCATGATAATTTGTACATTATCAGGAAAATCTGAAAAATATGATTGTCCCCAACCCATATACTCTTGAACACAGAATGGTAAAGTCAACTTAAGATCAGGATAAGTTTTCTGTTTTTCCTTCAACCAATCAGTCATATCATTTAACATCTTTATATAATTACTACCCCCTACATTAGGAGCATCATCTGCTAAAATAGCAATTTGTCTCACACCAGCATCAATAACTTGTGCAAATTTATCTTGCATGACTTTTAAATCCGCTTCATAATTTGCATCATGACGAAGAGGATTAGGATGCGTAGCATCTTTCATATAGGGATGTAAAGCATAAACAAAACGACACTTTGATTCATTTCCAGCTTGAGCAAGTGGTTTAATCATTGTTTCAATTTCTTGATCTGTATATAAATCACGCCAGTTTGCATTATGTTTAGGATCATCTTTAGGTGCATAGAAATATGAGTTTAATTTATAATAACCACTCCATCTCATTAATTCTGATCTATCTTCAACTGACCATGGATTTCCATAATAACCTTCTATAAATCCACGACTGACAACATCAGCATAGTCTTCAACTTCAAAATTACGAATTGTACGCCCTTCTAACTGATTAAACACATGATATAAAGTTGTTAATCCATAAAAAGCAGCATCTGTATCTTTTCCTAAGATAATCACTGTGCCATTATCAACCTTTAAAAAATAAGAATCTGTCTTATCAAATAAATTATTTCCAACAGAATAATTATTCTTTACATAATTATCAACATATCCATTAGAGTCTTTAATTCCAATAAGTATATTTGTTACTTTTTGTTCACTCTTTTCATTATCTATTAACTCATCAGATGTTAAAATTGATAAGCCTTTGATATCAGTCACTTCTTTTAAACGTGACTTTGTATATGAATCAATATCATTTTCATATACAACATTGACTTTTTCTCTTAAAATAAAATCACTATTTTCATAAGTTATCTTATGTGGTTTAGGATATATTTCGTATTCTGGCATCGCTGCATAAACAGATCCCACTTGTGAAAATAAACCTATGACCATTGCCATACTTGCTATGACTGCAAAAAATTTCTTTCCAAACTGTTTCATTTTTTCGCCTCCCATTTTTTACAAAAAGAAAAGACCCCAAAAGAATATACCAAAAAGTATTTCTTTTGAGGTCTTGCCTAATTGAATAGTAACAATCCTTGTTATGCCTTTATTATATCATTAAGCATTTCATTGTCAATAATATTTTACTAATTTTATATTGCAGTTAAGTAAATTTATAATTACTTTTTTACTAAAACTAAAGTCTATTAGCATTATTTTATATCAATACATATGTACAGTTTTTCTCTACAGAAATAATCCTTTTAATAAGAACAATCACGCATTAAAAAAGACATAATCAAAATGACTATGCCTCTATATCATTAATGTCTTACTATTTTATAATAAGTTCTTGCTGTTAAAATATAAACTATACTATAAAGAATAGCTAATATGACAATCGAAATGATTGTACAAGTAATAAACAATCCTTCACCAGAAGCTATTAAGTAACCAAACATTTTCATAATCATCTTGAATGCAAATGACATATGAATGACTGCGACAACAAGTGGCAGGAAGAAGAAAATTAAGACTTGTGAACGAATTGTCTGTTTCACTTCTTTTTTACTCATACCAACATTCTGCATAATCTCAAATCGCCTTTGATCCTCATAACCTTCAGATAATTGTTTATAATACATAATTAATATTGCTGCCATCAAGAATAATAGTCCTAAGAATAATCCTAAGAAGAATAAACTTCCATAAGAATCATTAAACATATTTTCCATTTCATATTGTGAAGAGGTAAAAATTGTATAATCTTCAGTAGTCTTTTCACTTTGAACAATATCTTGAATAACTTCTTCAGCAACTTTTGCATCTGCTTTATTTTGATAATCAATTGACATATACTCTATCGGTTGAACTTGATCTTCTAAAGCAAATAAGATGTCCTTTAAAGTTTTTTCATCTTTTAAGACAATCCCAGTTAATTGAGCACTTTTTGAAAATTCTGTTTCTAAGAAATATTTATCTTGAACTTCAGATTTCACATGAACAGTTTTTTCATTAATCTTCATTTGGTTTGGTAATTTCTCAAAATTAGAATGAACAAGAACCTCATTTTCCTTTAAAGTTTCATTCTTATGATAAGCACGATTATATTCCTCTAAAGTCATTGCTGAAAAGCTTTTGAAATCTCTAGCATCACTACCTTCACCAGTTATATATTCACCATCTTTTTGATTGTAAGAAATTTCATAAATCGAACGCGTGACAAATGCTGTAGTCTTAATATCTTTTGCTTTTAAGTTATCTTGAATTTTAGCATAGAGTGTACTTAATTCTTGTTTTGAAGGTAATTTTCCTTCTGAATAAGGGTTAATTTTCATTACAAAGTCTTCATCCTGAAGAATTTGAACAGTGTCTTTGACACCTAAGTATAATGTCACAGTTGAAGAAATCATAACGAGGATACATGTACATAAAATACAGATACTTGCTAAACCAACTGCATTTTGTTTCATACGATAGACCATTTGTGAAACAGATGTAAAATGTCTTGTTTTATAATAAAAACGTTTGTTTTTCTTTAACATCTTTAAAATCACAATTGAACCTGCAGTAAATAGGCAGTATGTTCCAATAATAACCAATACCACAGCAACAAAGAATAACGTTAATGCATCCATTGGATCTTCAATTGTTTGTGCAAGATAATATCCTCCACCCAATGTTAAGATTCCTACTAAAGTCAATAACCATTTTGTTTTTGGTTCTTTTTCACCATGTTCTCCACCACGTAATAACTCTATCGGATTTGCCAATTTAATCTGAATAACATTAAATAGATACGCTATGAAGAAAATTGCACCATAAACTATGACAGTTAAGAAAATAGTTGATTGTGGAATTTCAAAAGTGATAGCAGTTTGAATATGAGATAAATTGACTAACAATAAGAACATCAGTTTACTAAACAATGCTCCAAACAAAACACCAAAAATAAGTGATGTTAATGTAGTAAGAATTGTTTCACAAGCCATCATAATCATGACATGTTTCTTTTCCATACCAAGAATATTATATAGTGCAATTTCTTTTTTTCTTCTTTTAATTAAGAAACTATTCACATAAAAGAGAAAGATAACTGAGAAAATCATAACAACCCAAGAACCAAGCATTAAAACAACAGGGGCTGTAGAACTGGTATCTCTTAAACTTTGATTGACTGCTAAACTATGAATAACATAGAACATCATAACAGTAAAAGTACTTGTTAATAAATAAGGAAGATAAATCTTAGCATTTTTCTTAATATTTGATAATGCTAAGCGAGAATAAAAGAATTTCTTCATTTTATTTTCCTCCTGTCGCAAGTAATGTTAATGTATCTGAAATACTTTGATACATTTGTTCGTTGGTTTGATTTCCTCTATAGATTTGATGAAAAACTTGTCCATCTCTAATAAATAAAACTCTTTTTGCATAACTTGCTGCTTTGGTACTATGTGTAACCATAACAATTGTTTGACCTTCTTCATTAATTTGATCAAAAATATCTAATAATTGATCTGTGGATTTAGAATCTAATGCACCTGTTGGTTCATCTGCTAAAACTATCTGTGGATGAGTAATTAAGGCTCTTGCAACAGCAACTCTTTGTTTTTGTCCTCCAGAAATTTCATAAGGATATTTTTCAAGTAACTCCTGAATACCGAGTTTTGGTGCTAAAACTTTAAGTTTTTGTTTCATAACTGGATATGATTCTTTTGATAACACTAATGGTAAAAAGATATTATCTTTAATTGAAAATGTATCTAATAAATTAAAATCCTGAAATACAAAACCTAAATTCTTTCTTCTAAATTGAGAAATTTCTTTTTCTTTAATACGTGTAATATCTTTACCATTTAATAAAACTTCCCCACTGGTTGGTTTATCAAGAGAGGCTAATATATTTAATAATGTTGTTTTCCCACTTCCTGATTCACCCATAATTGCAACATATTCTCCTTCTTCAACACTAAAAGAGACATTGGATAAAGCTTGGACCTGTTGATTAGAAAAACGTGTCGTATAAACTTTCTTTAAATTTTTAACTTCTAAAATTGACATATAAATCGTCCTCCTTTGTACATCTTTAGTTTATGAAAAAAAGGAAATCCGTACCATAGATTATCCTTACAATTTCTTATTTCATCCTTACATTGATGTAAGTTTACTCAACCTGCAATTTATCAACATGAAAATTAATAGCAACGACTGTTCCTTTACCCAAAGTTGACTCAATAGATATTTGATAACCCAGATTATGAATAATCTGTTGACATAAGTATAACCCTAATCCACTTGCCTTTTTATCTACTCTTCCATTATGACCAGTAAATCCTTTTTCAAACACACGTGGTAAATCCTCAGGTTTTATCCCTATACCTGTATCTTCTATATAAAGCACTTCATCTTTTTCATAAATGTGAATCATTCCTTCTTTGGTATATTTTAATGCATTAGATAGAATCTGTTCAATTACAAATGAAATCCATTTTTCATCTGTAAGTATTGTTCTTTGAATAGGCTCTTTATTTAATTTAATTTTCTTTTGAATAAAAAATGTTGCTTGTTTCTTAATGACTTCATTTAAAATAGGATCTAATGCATATTCTTTTATACTTAAATCTGATGACATATGATCAATCTTGATATAATGTAAAACCATATCAACATACTGTTCAATTTTAAATATCTGTAACAATAGATCATTTTGGGGTTCTTCTTGTAATTGAACTAATAAACGTAAAGCTGATATAGGTGTTTTGATTTGATGAACCCACAATGTAAAATAATCTAACATATCATGATAATGATCATCATTTTGATTTTGTAATTCTTTATGTAAATGATCAACTTTCGTTAATAATTCATGATAGTATTCTTCAATTGCAGTTCGTGGTAATGGCAAATCAGACATATAAATATTATCTAACGATAAGATATATTCAAGCTGTGTCCTCTGTTTATAAAACCTATAGAAATCTATCACAGTATAAATAACTAAGAGTGATAAACTTAAGATTGCAGCATAATTAATAGCATCTAACAATGCATTATATAGAAACAATATGAAATAAAAAATACCAATAATTAAGAAAGAATAGATATAAAACTGTTTACGATAACACAAATAATCCCATAGCTTATTCATAATAGAGCTTATATCCTAAACCTTTTTTCGTTTGAATCAAAGAATCAAAGCCAAAATCATCTAATTTCTTTCTTAATCTATTCATATTGACACTTAAAGTATTATCATCAACAAATTGATCACTTTGCCATAAAGCAATCATTAAATCATCTCTAGAAACAAATGTTTCTGATTTTTCAAATAACATTTGCATAATCTTCAGTTCATTTTTTGTAAGTTCAATGATTTGAATTTGATAAGATATTGTTGCTTCTAAAATATTCAACACCAAATCCTTATAAGTTAATATATGAAATTGTTTTGAAAAAGAATAAGTTCTTCTTAATATTGCTTGAATCTTAGCAGTTAAAACATTTAAATCAAACGGTTTATTAATAAAATCATCTGCTCCCATATTCATTGCCATAACAATATTCATATTTTCATTTGTTGAAGAAATAAAAATGATTGGCACTTCTGAAACTTTGCGAATCTCTTGACACCAATGATAACCATTATAATAAGGTAAAGAAATATCTAAGAGAACTAAGGCAGGTTGTTCTTTCATAAAAATATCCATAATATTTTCAAAATCTTCAATAACATAAACATCGTAATTCCATTTTTCTAAATGTTTTTTTAATGTTGATGAAATGATTTCATCATCTTCAACTATCATAATTTTTTGCATGGTTCTCACCTCATTGCTTAGTATACCATAATTTATCCAAATACTTTGTAATTTTTTTATTCTTCAAATATGTTTATGTATATTTAAGTTTTGGTGAATTTAATATTGATTTTATAGATGAAATTATAAAAAATTATTGTGAAATTATCTCTACCACCATAATCAAAGAAAAAAGAATCATTTTCGTTTTGCTTAGCATGATTAACGAATTGATTCTTTTATTCAATCATTTATAACAATCTCATATTAATCATAGTCAATATCATTATTTTGATGATGAGATATGTTCTCTTTTTTTCTTTAAATTTACTAATATGATTCCTATCACTGATAGACTTATCAATCCCATCCATCCTATTGTCTGTGTTGAATCACTTGTTGCTGGATTTTTTATATCTTCAGATGTTGTACCCTTATCTATATTAAATTCAGCAGTTGCCTTTCCATCTGTTGATACAATTATCAATGTATGTTTCCCTGCACTTAATGTCTTTGTAAATTCAGGATTCAATGTCACAATTGTACTTCCTGATTTCACTGTATAATATTGTCGAGCTAAAACATTACCATCTAATAACACTTCTTTAAACTTTTCAATTGGTGCTTTGGAAACAAACTTAACATCCTCACCTGGCTTAAATGTAAAATGATTTCCTTCAGTCATAACATATTCGTCTTGTTTTGGAGGAATGACTGGCTTTGTTTTTAATCCCTTAATAGCATGATTAAGATTAGCTATTGCTGTATCAACTTCTGCTTGTGTTGCATCTTTTTTATCTACAACAGCTTGTGCTTTTTTAATTTCTTTCATTAAATAATTTAATGTATCTTCAGTATATTTATCATCTTTTACATAAGTATTTGCTTTTACAATCAATTGTGATAGTTCCAATTTATCTACCACTTCAGGTGGTAAATCTGGTTTTTCTTTCAAACCATCAATTGCTTTCTTTAAATGAATTGCATATTCATCAACAATAGCTTGCTCAGTTATATTTTTTCCACGAACAATATTGTTAATTGCAGTATTCAACGCATCAACTGTTTCTTTTTCATAGTTTGATAAATCTTTAGGAACTGTTAATAATAAGTCATCTACCTTACTATAATCAGCAGGTTTATATTCTAATAATCCTAAATATTTTTCATAATTATCTTTTGCAATATTAAAGTCTTCCAAAGAAACATTCGCCGCATCTTGTAATAATAATCCTAAATTTGTATAAGCACCTTTATATAATGCATAACTTTCTTCAGTATAATTATCTGGTTGCTTGAGTGTTATCGTTTGCATATATTCTCTTAGTGCTTTTTCACCACTCATAACTAATTTTGAATATGCTTCACTTAATCGACTTATCATATTCTTTACTTCATCATATGTTTTATCATCTGCTAAATAATCATTTGCTTCTGATAATACTGGTGCAAATTGCATCCATGAAGAGCTTATATAATCCATCTGATTTAAGTCTTTATACTCATCAATCATATCTTGTAGTTGTTTTTTGACATCAACATGTACCAATTGGAATTGATTGGCTTCAGTTATTTTTGCTAATGCATCTGTCTGTGCTAAAATATCAGGTGCTTTTAATAACTCTTTAATTTCATTAATTAATGCCATATAACCATTCCATGATTCTTGAGTATAATCTTCAGCATTTAAAGATGCTGAATTATCTACAAAAGTTTGTAATGCTGCTATATTCTCAGCAGTCGCTCTCAATGCCAATCCTTTTTGAGCTTCTAATAAAGCAAGACGAGCCTCTGTTAATTCTTGAATTGTTGTTGTAGATAATTTTTCTTTTGCAGTTGTTAAAACAGGTGCAAATGTAGTCCAACTTGAAGATGTATACACATTCTCATGATCTAATGAAGTAATTAATGTTTGCAATGCTGTATTATCTGCTTGTAAATCATCAATAGCAATTGATAGTCGATATGTAGCAATATCAATTTGATTTTGAGTAGCAGAAGCATTTTCTACTAATGATTTTGCAGCATTGAGACGTAATATTAATTCATCTCCTGTTAATTGAGTTACATCAGTGATATCAACTTTTTCAGCTAAAACTATAGATTTTTTAAGTTCTACTAATGAAATGAGATTATCTGAAGCATCATTAAGGGCTTGAATTGCTGCGTGTTTCTCTTTTTCACCAACATCACCTTCTCTATCTAATAATGCTTTTGCTGAATTCAAAACATCAGTCAATTGCTGATAACTGTCTTGTGTATAATCATCATTAGCAATATCTTTCTTCTCATTATATAATGTTTCTAAGTCAGATAAGTTGTTTGTTGCAACATCTAGAGCATCTAATCCGTTTTGTAACTCTATACTCGCAACAGTCATTTGTTCCTCTGTAGGAGAATCTTGACCTAATAATGTTTCTGCTTCTTGCAAAGCATTCTTAAATTGTTCAGTTGAAGATATCATATAACCTGATAAATCAATTTTCTTAGCATCATCAACAATTTTCTCTAAATCAGTTTTTAAAATGGCATCTGTTTGATAAATATTAATCTCACGAGCTGATGCAAAACCACCTTTACCTTCTATAGCAGTTAAACGAATATAACGGGCTGCTCGTGGAGCAAAATTAACTGTTTTGAGGTCTGCATTCAATTCCCATTTTCCAGCAGCTACCTGTTCATAATGAGTACCATCAAGACTTATTTCAAGTTTATACTGACTAATTGTACCATTACCAGCATCTGGTCTTGGTAAATAAGTATAATTTCCAATGAGTTTGATATCATGTAAATCAATTGTAATGCTTTGAGGTAATGGAACAACATTTGACCAGTTTGTATGCCACCATGTATTAAGATTATCATCAATAGCCATTGAAGCTAATCCTTCTGAGCCAACATTGGGATGCTCACTCGTTGCTGTGGCAGTCATTGTTGAATGGGGTATTAATGTTTGATTACGTTCAGTTGTATCTTCTGTAGGTACATCAGGATCAATCGTTTCAGCAGCTTTTGTTCCATATAACTCAACTTCAGCAATATTGACCAAATCATCTGCTCCAGCAGCCTTAGGAGTTAAGTATATCTTAATAGCTTTTCCTTTCACTACTTGAGATAATTCAAAGACTTCATCAACAGTGTCTCTCATAATTGTCGTTGATTCAGGATAAACTGTTTCATTGTAACAAACTGTCTCCTTATCAGCATCATCTATAATAGCTATTTTTATTTTAGAAATTCTGTTTGCACCCCATTCATATTGCGAGATAATGACTTTATTCACATCCTCATCACTATTTAAAGGTATTGTTATATAGTTTTCTGCTGGATTATTAATATCAAATTCCCAACGGCTTACTTTGCTTCCATCAACAGCATTTTTTCCACTACGATCAGCTTCTTGTGAAGCTGAATGATAGTTCCCAACAGTCACTTCTTTATTTAAAGCAACATTAGCACGTTCATAATCATCCTCACCAGCTACTTTATCACCATAGACTTCCATTTCATAGAATGAATAACCATACTCTGTAGCTCTTTGTACACCTTGGAATTTTACATACTGAATATCTGATTTCATTTCAAAATCAATATCAGATATTCCACCATTACCATTTTCTTCATTATAAACTTCTGTCCAATTTATATTGTCTGAACTGACTAATAATTTATATTTTACTGCATATGAAGCTTCCCAAAAGATTTTTATCTTATTGACATTTTGCTTTGAACCTAGATCCACCATAAAGCATGCATCATCATTATAATTAGATGCCCATCTGCTTGTACCAGATGTCACTCCATCTACTGCTTTAGTAGGGTTTAATGAATCTGTCTCATTAGCAGATGCTGTTGCTGTTTGATTTAATGCTAAATTTTCATAAATAATACTACCTGCTAATTTTTTAATAGCATTTTCATCTAATATTGTATTATAAACTTGAAAATCATCAACAATTGCTTTCACAGCATTTTCTTTACCACCTATTGTGTTTAATGGTAACATCAAAGTTTCATAATAACGTTGTGTTCTCTGTCCAAGATCATTCGTTGGATATGATCCATTCCATGAATTACATCCAGAGTTATTATTCCAATTTGGAAATGGTTTATTGATCAATGAATCAAATAAAGTTCCATTGATATATAATTTTACACCTTCATATGATCCTATCAATGTAATATGTGTCCATTCTCCTTCTTTAATATCACAATTAAATGTATGAGTATATCCCTCTACATCATATCTGATTTTACCATTATCTAAATAAAGTTTTCCTGTTTGTCCTTCCATTAAGGTTCCACTTGCTGTATCAACTGGTTGAATCCACATAGCTGTTGTCCAGCCAAAACCAGCTGATTCAATATCAGTTTTAAAATAACTTGACCCACCATTAAATTGAATCGCTTTTCCATCTTTTCCTTTGACATCTTCAGTTATGTTAGTAGCCTCTAAAATATTAACCCCTTCAACTAAATTATTCGTTTTATCATCAAGTTTAATTAACTCATTATCTTTAATGTTCTTATCAATTTCATATAAGAAATCCGTATTTGGTGCATCTCCTAATACACTCGCAAGTTTTTTCTCACTTGCATAATTATAACCCTCATTTTTCTTTTGATGACCAGCCCAGCATTTTTCTGCCACAGTATATAAATTATGTTGAATACGATAACTCACATCATTAACTGAGATACCGTTTCCACTAAAATCATTCCATACTGCAAATTGCCCACCAGAAACACCTGGATGTCCAACTGGTGCTGGGTGGTTTGCCCATCCATAATTATTATTAGGCAACCATGAATTATATAAATATTCTGCACGTCCAAATTGATTAGAATAATATCCGCCACCTGGAACAATATAAGTTTCTGAATCTTCCATAGAAATAATTTTATATCCTGCATCTAATGACTGCTTAGCATCAGCATATCCTTGGAACCATGCAAACATTGTTGCATCAGTCGTGACTGGTGTAGATCCTGAATTTTCTTTTAAAGAGCCCCAGAAAACAGCTTCTTTACCAGTCGAATTTATATACTCTAATAAATCATTACAATATTTTCTAAATGATTCTTTAGCAGAACCTGTCCCAGCTTTGTATTCATCAGTTCCTATGTTGACATAATCACCAACAAATGTAGCCTCTCCACCATTATATCCATTAATATATTCATCAAAAAGAGCCGTCACTCTTTTTAATGTCTCAGGATTTCCTGCATCTAAATACTTTACATTCCCAGGAAATTTCAATTCTGGCCAAAGATTCGTATACGCTAAAGCATGGCCTGGTGTATCTAATTCGGGAATCACATCAATGCCTAACTCCATACAGTCATATTGATAATCTCTAAATTGCTTTTTTGTATAGTGGTCAGTTGATGTTAATCCTGGATAAAGTTCACTCTCTAATCTGAACCATCCTTCAGGTTGTCCACCTAATCCATTTTCAGTTGATAATCCATTCCAGATATCATTATCACTTAAATGCAATGATAACATATTTAATTTATACCAACTCATTTGCTTTGATAAATCCTCTAAATATTCCATTGGAAACCATTTACGTGCAACATCAAGCATCATTCCTCTTTGTTCAAATAGAGGATAATCTTTTACAAGTCCACGTGGCAATTCATTTCTTCCATTATCCTGTTTTAAAATTTGTAGAAGAGAGATAGTTCCATACAAAGCTCCCGTATTATGAGTAGCCTTAACCGTTACATAATTCTGATCTGCTTCTTCTCCTCCGATATATAAATAATACCCTTCATCACCAAGCATTGTTTCACTTATATCTTCTTGTAAAAAAATATCACCTGCTTTTACATCCGATTCATTACCTGTTACTAGGGTAATGTTTCTACCAGTTAATTCTCGATAATCTTCTTGAAAAGTTCTCGCTGCTTTAGAAAATGCCTGACTTCCTAAAACAATTCTCGCATCTGTCAAATCAACTTTTCCATTACCTGCTACCCATTCACGTAATCCTGGTATAACTTGAGGTTTTTTATTTTTTCCAGAAATATTTGTTTCTTTTGCTGGAACCTTGATTGTTGCATTTGTTTCTGTTGTTGTAACCTCATTGTTTTCTTTATTGGTAAGTTTATATAATAACTTTACTGTTTGTGTTTCTAAAGGTCTTGTGACTTCACCTTTTAAAGAAATTGTTGCTTTATTATCACTCCCAAAAATTTCAACTTTATAACCTTCTAATCGTGGTAATAAAAGTTCATTGTTTTCAACATCATATAATGGTGATTCAGCAAATTCCTTTAAGTTACCCACATCTTTGATATCGATATTAAGTTTGTCAATGTTATTTTGCTCAGTTGTATCTGAATAATCATCGTTGTCTTTTTCTAAAGCATATGTTGATGTTGTTCCAAGAATTAATTGTCCAATCAACATTGTGAATACCAAACCTATCGATAAAAATCTTTTCCATCCTTTCATCACTTCATATTCTCCCTTCTCATCAATTGTTATTGAAAATAAGAAAAGACCAACCAGTATGAATATACTGATTGGTCTTGCCTACTTAAAGTAACAATCCTTTATTTTTACAAGAACATTCTATCACATATTATTTTATTTGCCAATATGATTTATAATCAAAATCTTACATTATTAATAAGAAATTCTTTTTTATCTTCCTACGTAGAGAAGTAGGAGAGTTAATTCTTAAAAAGAAAAGTTTTGATTTTATGATATTCCAATATGTGATTTTCTCAACATACTCGCTTTTACAGAATATCTCTATTTGTTAAACTGTAAAATAAATCCTTTCATTTTTAATACATTCTTTTTTAGGAATATAACATACCCTATAGATAACATACATTTTTATTTCATATTTATTCCTTGAAAGATTTCTAAAATTTGAGAAGTTTCACTAATAGAAAATTCATTATAAAAACGTAAAATACAAACACATACGAGTGGTGTATATAAATTATTAATAACATGTTTTCATATAAATTAAAATTATTATCAAGAATTTGTAAAGGACTCATTAACTGTTCAAGTACACTGTAGTCCTCTATTGTTATATCTTTATTATCACAATATGCCAGTAATTTCTTTCGACGAATTTGCTTAGGTTATTTTATGAATCCGCATAGAAAAGCATGATAGGTATTAATATATATTTATAAAAATAGCATATTTATCAAAAGATGTGATTGTTATTCCTATGAAAAAACACAAGTTTATACTCGTGTTTTTAAGGGAGAAAAATAATTTGTTATCTCAAATCTTCACCATCACTAGCAATAACTTTTTGATACCAATAGAATGAATCCTTACGACTACGTTTTCCAACACCTGTTCCATCATCCTGATAATCAACATAAATGAACCCATAGCGTTTTTCCATTTCACCTGTAGATGCACTCACTAAATCAATACATCCCCATGGTGTATAACCAATCAAATTAACATCATCTTCATTAATAGCTTTATCCATCTGTTCAATGTGAGCACGTAAATAATCAATACGATATGAATCATGAATAGATCCATCAGCTTCAACTTTATCTACTGCACCTAATCCATTTTCAACAATCATTAATGGTAATTGATATTTGCTATAAAAATCATTTAAAGCAATACGCAATCCTACAGGATCAATCTGCCAGCCCCAGTCACTTGCCTTTAAATATGGATTCTTAACACCAAACATCATGTTTCCACCTTGATTCTTTTCAACTTCAGGATCAGCACTCACACAAGATGACATATAATAAGAGAATGTAATAAAATCAATTGTTCCTTCTTTTAATGTTTGTTTATCCTGGTCTGTTAATTCTAGCACTATTCCTTCTCTTTCATACTTCTTTAACTGACTTGATGGGTAATACCCCCTTGCCTGAACATCAGTATAGAAATCAACACCTTGCTGCATTTTTCTTTGTTTCATAGAATCATCAGGGTGACATGTATAAGGATAAGCAGTCCCATATCCAATCATATTTCCTACCATCATATTTTCATCAATTGTATGAGCAGCCTTTACTGCCAAAGCACTTGCTAATAACTGATTACGTGTTGCATTAGCAATAATTTGAGGATCACAAGTTGGTAGCCCAGCTGCCATCCATCCACCAAAACCAATACAATTAATTTCATTAAATGTTAACCAATATTTTACCTTACCTTTATATCGTTTGAAACATGTTGTGGCATACTTGACAAAACAATCAATAGTTCGTCTATCTGCCCAACTCCCCCATTTATTTGTTAAACCAACAGGTGTTTCATAATGTGATAAAGTGACTAATGGTTCAATCCCATACTTATATAATTCATCAAAGACATGATCATAAAATTCTAATCCCTTTTCATTGGGTTCATCATCATATCCATTAGGAAAAATTCTTGTCCAGTTAATTGACATTCTAAACATCTTGAATCCCATTTCAGCAAATAAAGCAATATCCTCTGCATAATGATGATAAAAATCAGTTGCTGTATATGAAGGATAATCATAACCTTCAAAAGAACCAAAGATTGCACCTTTAGGAGCATTTAAATCAAACATCATCTGTGATTCAATTTTTCCCTCTTTTGTTTTATAAGTGACCTCTCTAGGTTTTGTTCGTGAACCTCTCGTACAACAATCTGAAGTACTGATACCTTTGCCATCTTCATTCCAGCCACCTTCATATTGATTGGCTGCGGTTGCTCCACCCCATAAAAAATCTTTAGGAAATGCCATTTAATCCAACTCCTTTCCATTACTTTCAATAACCTTTTTATACCAATAGAAACTATCTTTACGATATCTTTTCATTGATGCAGTTTTGGCTTTTTCATCATCTTCATCACGATCTACATAAATAAAGCCATAACGTTTTGTAATACCTTCTCTTGTTGAGACTAAATCTACTGCACTCCATGGACAATAACCGAAAATATTTGCGCCTTCTTCAATACCAATTTCCATTTGTCTGATTGTTTCTCTTAAATGCTCAATACGATAAGAGTCATGAATTGTTCCATCTTCTTCCAATATATCTGGTCTCCCATAACCATTCTCAGTAATAATTAATGGTAAGTGATAACGATCTGTTAAACGTCTCGCTGTTACACGAATACAATAAGGATCATATGCATGACCATCTTCACCTTTAGATAAATATTCATTCTGTGATGCTCTACCAACTCCAGGTTTATCCATCAATTTCATTAAATAACTCATTTCACGATTATCAGCATTCACCATATCACTCATATCTAAAGGATAGTATTCTAAGTATTCTGTAGTATCATTCCCATAACAATTAAAACCAATAAAATCAGGATGTCCCTCTTTTAATATTTCAAAATCACCATCATGAATATCCAAAATAATTTGATTATCCTTAAAATATTTCCATACACTCATTGGATAAGTTCCAAAAACTAAAGCATCTAAATAAAAATTATTTCTTAAGTCATCCATATTTAATGAAGCAATATAATCCATTGGTGAACATGTTTTTGGATAAGATGTTGTTATATTTGGTGCTGGACCAATTTTAGTATTCGGACACATTTCATGACACAATTTCATAGCCTTAGCTTGTGCAATCAACTGAATATGAGCTTGATTATATAAATCTGTTCCTGTTTGCAACTGATTTGTTCCACCAATCATATCTACTGCTCCAAAGAAAATGAGCATATTCTGTTCATTATAAGTTAACCAATAATGAACATCATCTTTATATTCTTTAAATAAGATTTGACAGTAATTCACATAGGTATCAATCATTTGTCTATTATTCCATCCACCATATTTCTGTTGTAAAGCTAATGGTAAATCAAAATGAAAGATTGTTACAATCGGTTCAATACCATACTTATGACATTCATGAAAAACATCTCTATAAAAATCAATTCCTCTTTGATTAATTTTACCTTCACCATCAGGCAAAATACGACTCCATGATATTGACATACGATAAGCTTTAAATCCCATTTCTGCCATTAAAGCAATATCTTCCTTAAAATGATGATAAAAATCACTAGCATAATGAAATGAACAAGTTCCTGGATTTAATTTCTTGACATCCCAAATAGATAAACCTCTGCCATCCCTATCATAACCACCTTCAATTTGGGCACTAGAAGAACTTGCACCCCATAAAAAATCATTAGGAAACATTTCGTTTTCTCCCTTCTATTATGCTTCATTTTGGGCTGCAGCAGCTTCTTTAGCAACCAATTGTTTTTCATAAATCTTAAAGAATGGATACCATACTAATCCTGTAGGAATTAACATAATATAATCCCAAATTGCATTTGTCCAATTTAACGTACCTAAGTATTGAGCAAAACCCATTGGCATTAATGACATAATTGGAATCCATGCTGGAATAATAAATCCTGTCTGATATCCAATGTAATAACATAACATGACAAGAGGTATATTTAAAACATAAGGAATACAAAGAATAGGATTGAACATAATAGGCATACCAAATGTCATTGGTTCATTAATTCCAAACCATCCTGGAACTGCTGAAACTTTAGCAACCGCCTGAATTTGTTTAGATTTAGAACGCAAACCAAATAAAGCTAATGGAAGTGTATTCCCTGTTCCACCGCAGCATTGAAGTGCTGTAAACAAAGCAACTGGATAGAAGACTAAAGGCTCTCCTGCTGCTGCATGTGCAGCATTTTCTGCTAATGCAGTCATCATCATTGGCATTAAAACAGGATAAACAATCATTGTTCCATGAATACCAAAACACCATAGCAAAGATGCAAAGATACCAATAATAAACATACCTGGAACAGAAACTAAGACACTTAATGGAGCAGCTAAAACTGCCATAATACCACTTGCTAAATTTAAAGCACCACCACTCACACTAGAAATACCAAAAGAGATAATCATAAAGATAACAACATTAAATAACAATGGTAAAATAGATGAGAAGCCATCTACTAAAAATGGTGGACAAACATCAGGCATTCTAATGCGGATATTCTTATCAGCACAGAATTTTTCTACATGTATAACAACAAAGACAACCAAGAACCCTGTAAACATACCAGATGCTCCTAAAAAAGACATATTCAATGCAGTTGTTCCATTTTCTAAAGCCATAAATGCACCAGTTGCTACTAAGAAACAGACTGTTGAGTCAACCGCAGTTATTAATGGAGACTTCATTTTTAAATTTTTAGCATATGTATATGCCATCACAACAACAATCCATACAGATAAACAATTCATTGTATAATTATATGGCATATATAAAAAGTTATAAATTGTATCTCCATTTTCAAAAACTCCTAACATTGGACCTATCGCGCAGATAATCTGAAATACAGCTCCAACCATCAATACACCCATCATAGACATCATTGCACCTTGCAAGGCACTAAGAAATTTGTTTGTTCCAAGTTTTTGCCCAAAATCCTGGAGCTTCACCATAAATCTACTATTAAATAATCCTTCCATAATTTTCTCCTCCCTATTTTTCACTATATAATTTCTTTGCTAACTTCATAATATTAGGACAATTAGCCACTGCATAATCAAATGACTCAATAGCAGCACAAGGCAATCCTGTGTTTTCTTTAATTTCATTTAAACGATACGATACCTGTGGACCAACCATCACAATATCATAACCTGAACAAATATCTTGATATTCTGCAAGTCCTACTGCTTTAATCTCAAGCTCCTCTCCATTTTCTTTCCAGTATGCTTCCATTTTCTTCATTAAAATACTTGTTGACATACCACCAGCACAAACTAATAAAATTTTCATCTTCCTTCCTCCTATCTGTTTTTATAAAGTAATATAATTTCTTTGATTAATTCATTAGCTAACATACTCGTCATTAAATGATCTTGAGAATGAATAAGTAATATATTAATATCTTGCTTTTCTCCACTCGCTTCTTTGACCAATAAATCAGTCTGAGCTTTATGAGCTAAATTAACTGCAACATCAGATTTTTTTAATAATTCCTCTGCCTCCTCTAACTTTCCTGCTTTAACTGATTCTAATGCCTGAAATGCAAATGAACGTGCGTCCCCAGAATTGGCAATAATTGTCATTGACATTAAATCAGTTGCATTATTCTCATCCATGTGATGACCTCCTTTTTGTTTTCTTACACCTATTCTAGGAGCATTCCTATTTTTTGTAAAGGCTACCAAAATCTATTCAATTTACTTTTATATACAGTTATTGAAAAGTGTATAAGCGACAAAAAAGTCTCAAAGAAATATCATTCCTGATTTCTTGAGACAATACATGTTTGTGTATAGTATTCTGTATATCAACAGAAATAGTGTATAATTACTATAGTGAAATGTATACAAAAAGAAGCATTTTTTATAACCATTCCCAAGCTATGTTTTCATTATTTCACTTATGCTATAATAAAAACATGAAAATAATACGAACAATAAAAATCACAAATGAACAATTTTATGACTATTTAGAACAACAGCTTATCGAAGACATTAAAAACTCTCAACACAAAAAAATTTCAGCAAGTGATATTCAAAAAGGACTCAAATACAAAAAGGAGGATGCCCAATCTAAACTTGTTACTGAAATTTATATTCAACAATATGTAAGAGATGAATGTTATCGTTTTAAAGTGATATATATGTCTGATAGTACATCAATTGAGTATCGCACAAAACCTGTCGATGAAGGTCTTCAAATAACAATGACTCAACACATTCAAAGTTTTGAAGAAAAAAGACATCATAAACTTTCACGTCATTTTCATGAAGCCATCTATTTAAGTCGTATGACTCAGGCTATTTATGATATTGAAAATACAATCTTAAATATTAAATAACACCCTGTAAAGGATGTTATTTTTTATATTCTTTTGATAATCATTAATATTGTTGTCATTTCATTATCATCTATAATAATATGAAAAGCTTTTTCTAATGGTTTGAAAATTTTACTGAGAGATTGATATTCATCATGAAATACAGATAATATTTTTTGTTTCTCTATATTAGGTACAGATTGTTTTCCATCTAATAATCGTTCAACTAGACAAGCCATATGCATAAATAATCCTACTCTTTGATCTTCATTAAAATGATAGATTGTATTTAACTCATCAATAATTCCTGGTAAGATACTTTTTAATTTAGAAATAGAAACATATTTAAATTGTTCACTTAAATATTGATAAACATCTTCATAATTAAATGTTGAGGATGATATAGGTTCGAACATTAAGATACGATCTATTTCTTCTTGAGAATTTTCAAATATTTTAGAAATAGGAATAAATGGAATACCAAATATCTTTGGATCATATGTTCCAACAAAACAATGAATATCATATGTTTTTCTTAATTCAGAAACTTCATGAATTAATTCATCTTTAGCTGAAATAGCAAGTGGTATAGTTTTCATATTAAGCTTTGAGTATTGATCAATATAACGTTTTAACTGAATAGCTCCACCTTCACCAGTATGACATAATGTCACAATTACTTGATTTAATTTTTCTTCATAATTACGCATTTTATTCATTTCTAAATGTGTCAAATGATAAATATAATCAATATCGGATTCCATCGAACATCTTCTTGCAATATCTATACCAATAAGAGTTATAGGCATATTAATAAGTCTTATTTTAATATTTGTTTCTTCTTCAATTGTTTCTAGCATTGTTTTAATAGACCCCATATCATAAATAACAATAACACCTTGACCTTTATCTATTTTCATAATTAAATCTTTGATTTCTTCCATTGCTTTATGTGTATCAATATTTAATGCCAAATCATAACTATATGCATTGTAACATTGTGTTAAGCTATTGGTTGTATCACGTAACGAAGAGGCAGTTGTTTCACCATGTAAAATATAAAGCAAAACAGGATTGTTCTTTGTTTGATCCTCAGTTTCAATTAAAAACATTGCTATTAATGCCACTTCATGTACTGGCAAATCTAAATCAAATTCATCTTTAATAATACTTGCCAATTGAACACTAGCAGCATATTCAGAAGGATGATCTTGAATAATCTGAACAACTTGGTCATTGGTAATTCTTTGTTGTGATTCTTTTAAAGATATAATTGAATTAATATGTAAGCATAATCCATAAAAGACATTTGTTCGATAATTTTTACCTAATTCTTTCTTTGATGTTTGAAAAAAATGACTGACTATTTCAATAACTCTACTATCAACAATCTTAGATAACTGTTTTAAATTTAATGAACTATCATAACTCTTTAAATAATTATACTTTTTAAACAGGTTTTGAATATGGGTTGTAATCACATCACTGATTCCATGATCATTAATTCCTAATTCTAATAATTCATTATATTGTTTACTAATCTCTAAGTACATATCATTCCCATGTTTTGTTGTATCTATTGTTTGATATCCATCATTTTGATCATATATTAGAACATTACGAGAATCTAATAGAGCTTCTATTTCGATATGATTATTTTTTAATTTGATTAAACTTTTACGTACCTGATTTTTAAAATCATTGACAACCACCTGAATATTCTGATGAATATCTCTAACAACCCTTACATAGGCATTTGCACAAGCTGCTTTAATTTCAAACTTTAATTCTTTAACATTATAATCAAAATCACTTAATAAAAGAGCTCTGATTGTTTCAGAGGTAACTTCAATAGACCGCATAGAATGAGATGCCTCATTAGAAAAGAAATGATTTATCAATCCAAAACGTTCTTTAATAGATCTATCTTTTAATTCAGGTAATTCTATAATTACTGGTATAATTCTTTCAAACTGCATATTACTTTGAGGTGATTGTGAAATAATTACAAAAATATCTTTGCATTCTTTAGATTTTGTTCCATCTTCAGAATAAATTATATTTGTTTCTAAAAAAGTATAGAGTTGACTTTGTTGTTTTGCATCTAATAAATCAACATTATCTAAAAATAAGACTCCTCCTTTGGCCTTCATAAAACAACTTTTATTTAAATCATGACCTATTCCAAATAATTCATTATCTAAAACCGAAATATTTTTAGAAAAATGGCGACAATTGATTTTAACATATGGAGCTTCTTTTTTTATAACTCCATTTTCTCTTGCAAAACAATACATTGCATAGGCAAAAGATGTTGTTCCACAACCAACCTTACATGATATTAAGACATTTAAACTTTGATTAGGATAAAGAATTGCTGCTTTTGCTAATTGGATAGCTTTTCTTAAACTGCCATCATAGCCAATCAATGTTTGAAAACTCATCTCTTCATTATCTCTTATATTATCCAATACTCGATAATACACTGGTCTTGTTGATGTCTTGATTAATTTTCCTTCTTTTACAAGTTCATTTAATAATGCACTTGCATTTGTTCGTAACATCCCTAATTCATTAGCTATTGCTAAAGTATCAATTCCCTTTTCATTCCGATATGCATTCTGCTGTACAAAATCATAAACAAGTTGTTTTGCTGTTTTCATTATACACTCGCCTCTTCCCATTATTTATACAGAATATACTCCTATTATATAGAAGTTGACAAAAAAGGTAAATTATTTTTATATCATACTTAATTTTTATGATACTTCCTATGGTATATTTAAAGAAAAATAAGTGAATTTCTTTCTATTTGAAAAAAACTTAATATTATTAAAATAATTATTCCAAATACTCTTTTTTGATTTTGATAGTTTATTATATATTTTGATAAATATTTACCATTTTCTCTATTCTATTTTTAATTTCTT
>NZ_CFJNYH010000011.1:0-72932 GCF_984815275.1 Coprobacillus sp. | reverse complement strand
TTATATTTCATACTTTTTCACAATTTACTACTTGACTTTAATATAGTTGTCTTTCTTTAGAAAGAAATGCCCTTTATTCAAGGGCATTCCTATTACCAAGCACCTATAAGTTTACCAATGAAATTAAAGATAATACCAATTAAGTTAAAATCAGTTTCAGGGAAACTACTTCCAGATAGCCCAACACTCTTCATAATAGGATAAATAATTGCAGGTCCTACAGCAATTAAAACCCCAGCAATAAATGCCCCAATAATACATCCTTTCCAACCACCTGTTGCATTACCAAAAACTCCAGCAGTGGCACCAATAAAGAAGTAAGGAATAGCTACTGGAATGATCACTGTTGTTCCCATTGCAATCATGATTAACATACATAACAATCCAGCAATATAAGCTGAGATAAATCCCATAACTGTAGCCGTTGGTGCATAAGGAAACACAACAGGACAGTCTAATGCAAGTTTTGCTCCAGGAATAAATTTCTCAGAGACACCTACGAATGCAGGAACAATTTCGCCTAAGAATAAACGAACACCAGTAATAATGACATAAAGTCCACCAGTAAATGTTAATGTTTGCATTAATGGATAAATCAACCAATGTTGACTACCTGAAAGAACTTCAACAGCACCTTGTCCAGCAGCAATAGCAGCAACATAATAGAAAATACCAACTGATAATGAAACAGAAACTATGTAATCTTTAAAGATTGATAACCAGCCAGGTAACTCAATAGACTCTGTGCTCTTTTTGGGATTACCAACTTTACCACCAATCCAACCTGACAGAGCATAAGCAATTGAACAATAATGACCAATCGCAATATCTTCACTACCTGTAACTTTATTCATATATTTTTGAGCAATAGCAGGATAGATACATGAAGCCAATCCCAGAATAATAGCACCAATTCCAATTGCCATAACATCAGATAAACCTAAAGCTTTTAATAAGATTGCTAATAAGGCAGCTAAGAATAAACTATGTCCTCCAGTTAAAAAGATATATTTAAATCTTGTGAATCTTGCAATAATCAGGTTACATACAAATCCTAAAACCATAATTAATGCAATAACCATTGGGAATAATGTTTGTGCCTGAGCAGTAATCGCTTCAGAAATAGGTGTAACCCCTTCTAACCCAAAACCACTCGCAAACAATGATTGAAATCCATTCAAAGCTCCTTGTGCAGCAGAAGAACCTATCCCAAAAATCAAGAATCCAACAATTGTTTTAATCGTTCCCGAAATAACTTGAGCAGCAGATTTCTTTTGAATCAATAATCCAATAAGTGCCATCAATCCAACAAGTAACGATGCTTCCCCTAATAAATCATAAACAACAAACTCTAGTATAAACATATTCTTTCCTCCTCTTCCTAATTATTTTCAGCAAAATACTTTTTGAGTTCGCTCTCAATATAATCAACATCCATGATATCTTTAACTCCAATAACATAGGCTGATGAACCTTTAAATTCATCAACTAAGTCATCCATTGTAATAATAATATCTGTCTTCTGTTGACCTGCAAAACCACTAAATGCATCATGTGTAACGTCTAATGGAAAATTATTTTTCATAATTAATTTATCAACTTTGATTTTTAACATCAAAGAGCTCCCCATCCCTGTACGACACATAATTAATGCTGTTTTTCTAGCCATTTTTTATTCTCCTTTCACATTTGTTTCATTTTCTTTGATATATTTGATCAATTGTTCAGCTTCAGTTGCACGAGACAAGATATTCATAAACTCTTTTCTCTCCAAAAATTCTGCAAGGTCTGATAATGCAACCAAATGCGAAGTTGAATCAATTGTAGCCAGTGTAAAAACAAATCTAACAGGATCATTATTGGCGTTGCCAAATTCTACAGGTGTTTTTAATCTCACCAATGACATTCCAGTACGTAAGACTCCTTGATTATTCGTTGCATGTGCAAGGGCTACACCTTTGGTAATGACAATATAAGGTCCATATTCCTTGACACTATGTATTGATGCCTGAATATAATCATCTGTTATATATTCTTGTTCAGCCAATATCTTACCCGAGGCACGAATGGCTTCCTGCCAATCTGGAACATCAATATTCAATTGAATTGTTTGATCCGTTAATAATTCACTAAGCATTTTATATTCCCCCATTGTTCTTTCTAAACTATTTTCATTAGGTTTTATTTTTTGATACAGTTCAGTTAATTCATTAATTAATTTAGAATCGTCTTTATCTTTCATATAGTGATCCATTAAGATAGATAATTCTTTTGTAATTGAATCTTCTTGATTAATAATTTCAAATCCCAATTCAGATAACTTCTTTCTAATGTTATTGTTATCCTCATCTGTAAGTATTGGATGAACTCTCACATGTGGAACTATTGATTCTAATGGAACTGTTGTAATAATGAGATCAATTGGATACTTTCCTAAATAGTACTGTAACTGATGTAAAGCAGTACAAGCTTGAATTTTTAATTTAAAGTATCTATTTAATGATGAAACGACCAGTTCTGAGGTTCCTAATCCTGTTGAACAGACCACTAATATATTAGGAATTTCTTTAGATTTTTGACTTCTTCGATTAATAGCAGCAGCAAAGTGAAGAAGAACATAAGTCATTTCATCATCATTAAATCGAATATAACCTTGATCTTGTGTATCATTAATAAACAGTGATAAAATCTGATACAGATTGGGATAACTTTCAATCAAATCCTCTTTTAAAGGATTCTCAATAACCATATCATTCTTATAACGATAACGACATGCTCTTAAATGTTGAATAAGTCCATCTAACAATCGTTTATCTTGTTTTAAATCAACCTTCAAGATATTTCCCACATGAATAATCATATTAATTGCGTAGTACTCTACAAGTGCATGACTACCAACATCATCTTCATTTAAATAACTTGATTTCCCGCCTAAATGGATAGCGACATAGATAATTTCTGTTTCTGGGAGTTTTAATTCAAACTGTCTATTGATTTCATGGACGATTTCACTAGCCATTTGGTAAGGGAGTGGATCAATATCTGTATAATGAGATGCTTCATGACTTTCTGAAATATGATGACTTTGATAACGTTTAATTGATAAAGCAATATGAATACTTAATCCTTCAAAAGCGATATCAGTTAACCAAATACCATATTTCTTTTCAGCTTTTGTCACAATTGTTTTAATGGTTTCAACATCTATATCTTTAAACCATTCTATAAAAATAAAATCTTTATAATGATCTAATTTTGTAGAAGAACGAATAAGTTCACTTAAATAAGCACGTCTTTGTTTTTCAGTAGCATCAATATAAATGCCTTTTCCTTTTAAAGAAACAAGTGGAATATGTCTTTTATGACACCATTTTTTAATTTCAATAAAATCACTATTGATTGTCCCTCGACTTACAAAATATTTATCAGCAAATTGCTGAATTGTCATCTTATCAGTTGCCCAACATAAGTCATAAAGAATCATAATCATTCTTTCTTCTGAAGAAATCTTAATTTCATAATAATCATTATCCATCTCTTCTAATCTTAAATCTTGAATTTCATCTTGATTAATCATAAGATGTGCAATGTTATTTTTGATCATTAATCCCTGGTGTTGTAACTTTGTTGAAATATAGTCCGCAATAACATCTAAATCATATCGAATTGTTCTTTCACCAACATTAAATTTTTGAGCACTTGTTCCAATATGGATAGAACCATCATTCACAAGTGTATTGAGCATGTGCTTTTGTCGTATGTTCATATTTATCCTTCCTACCTCAATTATTTACTTTTGAGACTTTTTATTCAAGTTCAACATTTTTCAACAATTTTTTTGAAAAAATAGACTTATGTTTCCTATTCTATCACAACTTGGAATGTGGATAATAACATATCACCTATTGTTTTAACCAAAAACTTTTTGATAGTCTTTTATAAACTTTTCTACACCAATATCAGTTAATGGATGTTGTATCATTTGCATAATGATTTGATATGGTACAGTTGCAATATCAGCACCTAATCTTGCACATTCTATAACGTGTATAGGATGACGTATGCTAGCACAGATGACCTCAGTTTCAAATCCATATTGATTAAAAATCTGCATAATATCTGCCACCAAATCAATTCCCGATGCTGAAATATCATCCAATCTTCCTAAGAATGGCGATACATAAGTTGCTCCAGCAATGGCTGCTAATAAAGCCTGTGTGGCACTAAAGACAAGAGTCACATTTGTTGAAATACCCTCTTGTGATAAGATTTTAACTGCTTTTAAACCTTCTTCACACATTGGTATCTTCACAACCATATTCTTATGAATCTTAGCAATCTCTCTTGCCTCAATAACCATATCTTCAGCTTGGGTTGTTGTTGCTTTGACTTCACCACTAATAGGTCCATCTACAATCTCTGTAATCTCTTTAATCACTTCTTTAAAATCTCTTCCTTCTTTAGCAATCAATGATGGATTGGTTGTTACCCCACAAATGACACCTAAATCATTTGCTTTTTGAATTTCTTCTATGTTTGCAGTATCAATAAATAATTTCATAACTCTCCTCCTATCTTCTATATTTATTATCTAATCTCTTTTCATATTCTACAAGTTCAGTCTTTTTCAAGATTTTTTTGAAAAAATTGAACTCATTTTAATAAAAAAAAACAGAATGATTTCTATCATTCTGATCTTTTTAACAATAATATTCCTATCAATACAATGCCACTTCCCATAACCATACCAACAATATATATCAAATTGGGTATCGTTTTCATAAATCTATCAATAACTGATAAAATGCTACAAATAAGAAAACCAAATAAGAAACACAACTGTGAACATCTTTTCATCTATTCTTTATTCATAAAAGATTCTATTCCTGCAGTAATGATTGCTACAACTGGGAAGATAATCCACCCTGGATGCCACCATCCTTGAGTAAATCCCATGACCAAATAAATCATTGCTGCTAAAGGCATTGTCATAGCATATAGACTCTTTTCCTCTTTCTTTTGTTCTGTTATATATTTCCTGTTTTGAACAAGAAAACGATACATTCCATCTTTAATACCTTGATAGATAAATATAAAAACAGATATCGCAACACAAACAAATAAGATCATACCAGATAGATATTCATTCTTTACATATTCTTCAACAAACACTGTCATAGCAACTGCAAATATAATAAAGAAAACACCAAATGCTATAGACATCCCAAATTTTGATTTAAAATTCATGTACTGATTTTGTATATCCTGCAAATCATTAAAACTCATATTAATTTCTTTTTTCTCAAGCTCTGAATACCCTTCACATGACATACCCGTTATGATTAAAACCCCAACTGCCAATGCAACAATCAACAGCATAATCATTGTCCCTATCATTTCATACTGCTTATCACTCATAAGAATTGGAAAAATAACAGAAAGAATAATCGCTGATACTGCTCCCCCAATACGTAATCCAAAATGTCTCTTGAAATTCATATACTCTTTTATTTTTTGACTATTCATAAAATATTTTGATTCCGCTCTTTGATCATCTGGAACAGATTCATGACTATCTTTAATTAAATAATCAATAGTCACACCAAACAAGTCACTAATTAAAATGAGTTTATCCATTTCTGGATACCCTGCACCTGATTCCCACTTACTGACTGCCTGTCTAGAAACATGAAGTTTTTCTGCCAATGCTTCTTGTGACAATCCTTTTTCTTTTCTTAAACTTTGTAATTTCATTCCGAAATCCATATATCCTCACCTCACATATATCTTATAAAATATCGTTTGTATTCTCTACCAACATCAACTTGCTTTTTGTCAACGTTAGGTTGCAAATGCTATTTTTTAAGCTAGCAACCTTATTTTAACATATTTTATTATTAAAAATATGAAAAATGTGTTAAAGTATTAATTGGTGATAAAAATGATAAAGGAATTTCAAAAATTATTAAAAGAAAAGAATTTAAGCTATTATATTGTCCCTACTGATGATGATCATCAATCAGAAACAGTTGGAGACCATTTCCAATCACGTGCCTATTTAAGTGGCTTTACAGGGAGTGCTGGTATTTTGTTAGTGAAACAAGATGCTGCTTACTTATGGACAGATGGAAGATACTTCATTCAAGCTGCAAAACAACTTGAAGAGGGAATTACACTTATGAAGATGTCACAAAAAGGTGTCCCAACTCTGTTAGAGTTTTTAAGTCAGGATGTGCAACCTCATGACATCATTGCATTTGATGGTCAAACAATGAATGCACAATTTGTTTTAGATTTAGAAGAAGTGTTAGAAGATGTTGAACATGATATCGAATGTATAGATCTTTTAGATGAATTCTGGACTCAGCGTCCTGCTATGTCTTGTCAAAAAGCATACATCTATGATTTGAAGTACAATGGTTTATCTGCTCATGAGAAAATTGAAATTATTCAAGAGTACATGAAAGAAAACAATTGCACATCTCATATTGTCACTCCATTGGATGATATTGCTTGGATATTTAATCTTCGTGGTGGGGACATTCCTTGTTCTCCAACCGCCCTTGCTTTTGCATTAATTACACTTGATCAATCTTATCTTTATTTACAAAAAGAAGCATATGATCAATCTATGGTTGATGCTTACTTACAAGAACAGGTTATTATTAAGGATTATTATCAAATCTATCAAGATGTTATGAAATTAGAAGGTTCTGTATTATTAAATACTCAGCAGATCAATTACGAATTATTTAATTTGATTTCATGTGATATTGTTAATGGTATGAATCCTTCACAAGCTTTTAAAGCTATTAAAAATGATGTAGAGATTGAGAATACAAAAAATGCCCATATTAAAGATGGTGTTGCTATGACGAAATTCATGTATTGGTTAAAAAAGAATTATGGTAAAATTCCAATGGATGAAATCAGTATTTCAGATAAAGTGGCAGAATTGAGACAACAACAGGATTTATTTGTAGATTTGAGTTTTACAACAATTTGTGCATTTAATAAAAATGCAGCATTAATGCATTACCACGCTACACAAGAAGATCATTCAAAAGTTGAAGGTAATGGTTTCTTACTTATTGATAGTGGTGGGCAATATTTAGATGGGACAACTGATATTACAAGAACTTATGCATTAGGTCATATTTCTCCAATTCAAAAGAAACATTTTACAATGGTCTTGCAAGGCATGTTAGCATTACAGAATGCTCATTTCCTTTATGGAGCAACTGGCATTAGTTTAGATATTCTAGCAAGAACACCTATGTGGGAAGAAGATATTGATTATCAATGTGGTACTGGACATGGGGTTGGACATTTCTTAAATGTTCATGAAGGACCTCAGGGTATTCGTCCTCGCCCTCGCTTACAAGGCGAAGAATGTAAACTAGAAGCAGGTATGATTGTGACTGATGAACCTGGTATTTATTTAGAAGGACAATATGGTATCCGTATTGAAAATGAGTTGTTATGCGTTGATGGAGTAGAAAATGAATATGGTCAATTCATGCATTTTGATGTTTTGACTGTTGCTCCTATTGATTTAGATGCTATTGATGTTGAGATATTAACATATAAAGAAAAGAAATGGTTAAATGACTATCATCAACAAGTTTACAACAAAGTCTCTCCTTTCTTAAGTGAAGAAGAGAAAATATGGTTAAAAGAGTATACAAAAGAAATTTAGCAGATAAAAATCTGCTTTTTTCATGCAACCAAATATAACATAACTTGTTAATGGTGATTGGTGGATAAACATGAAAAGAAGAGTATACTTAAAACTATAGGGAGGTATGAAAAATATGATAAGTAAGAATTTAATGTTTCTAAGAAATGCACATCATTTTACACTAGAATATGTCGCAGAAAAAATAGGTGTTTCTAGACAAGCTGTTGCAAAGTGGGAAAATGGGGAGTCTATACCAGACTTAATGAATTCTATGGCACTTGCCAATCTTTATGGTGTCACTATTGATGATTTGGTACACCACGATCATGATAAAAAGGGATATGCTGTTCCACCTGTTGGCAAACATATCTTTGGAAATGTCACTGTTGGGGAACGTGGTCAAATTGTTATTCCTAAAAAAGCAAGAGATATCTTTGATTTT
Organism: Coprobacillus sp.; assembly: GCF_984815275.1. NCBI lineage: Bacteria > Bacillati > Bacillota > Erysipelotrichia > Erysipelotrichales > Coprobacillaceae > Coprobacillus > Coprobacillus sp. The sequence continues at coordinate 64,809 of NZ_CFJNYH010000011.1, read as the reverse complement.
CAACCAGGTGAGAACTTAATTATTTTAGGTGATGAAGAACAAGGTGGTCTAGCTCTTGTGAAAAGTAGTACATTTATGAAGATGGCTGAAGATATTCTTGCTATGGGAGGTATCCAAAATGATAGCAATCAAGACAAATCATCTTTGTAAAAGTTATAAAAATTGTGATGCTGTTAAAAATTTGAATTTAGAAATTCAAGATGGTGAACTTTATTCCTTATTAGGTGTCAATGGTGCAGGAAAAACAACAACAATTAAAATGTTATCATGTTTGACTCAGCCAACGCAAGGATGTGCAACTATCTATGGATTTGACTTAATCAAAGATGCCCAAAATATTAAACAAATCATTAATGTTTCACCCCAAGAAACAGCTATTGCACCTATGTTAAGTGTTAAAGAAAATCTTGAGTTTATTTGTGAAATCTATGGTTTTTGTCAAAATCAAGCACAACAAAAAACTGTAGAAATTATGAAAGATTTACAATTATCACAAATAGCTAATCAAAGAGCTGGAACATTGTCAGGTGGATGGCAAAGACGCTTATCTATTGCAATGGCTTTGATTAGTGAACCTAAAATTCTCTTTTTAGATGAACCCACATTAGGTCTTGATGTGATTGCAAGAAGAGAGTTATGGGATTTTATCAAAAAACTAAAACAAAAGATGACGATTATTTTAACGACTCATTATTTAGAAGAAGCTGAAAACTTGAGTGATCATATTGGAATTATGAACCAAGGACAATTCATTATATCAGGAAGCGTAAAAGAATTATTGAAACAGGCAAATACTGATAATTTTGAGGATGCATTTATTCAATTGAGCCATCAGGAGGCACTATTATGAAAACTCTTATTTTTGCTAAACGTAATATGAAAGAAATTTCTCGGGATTTATTAAGTTTGTTTTTTGGAGTCGCTTTCCCAATTTTATTATTGTTATTATTAACACTTATTCAATCAAATATCCCTGGAGATGCTGGTCCATTTGCTATTGAGAAGTTAGCTCCTGGTATTGCTATCTTTAGTCTTTCCTTTGTATCACTTTTTTCTGGTTTATTAATTTCTAAAGATCGCTACAGTTCTTTTATGTTAAGATTAAAAAGTTCACCAATGAAAGCAAGTGATTTTATTTTTGGTTATATCTTGCCATTAATTCCTATGGCAATCATCCAAACAACTGTTTGCTTTCTATGTGCACTATGTTTAGGTTTAAAGGCTGATATATCAATTATTTATGCAATACTTGCATCACTTCCTGCTGCTCTTCTTTTTATAGGAATGGGGATTTTATGTGGCTCACTATTTAATGAAAAACAAGTTGGTGGTGCTTGTGGAGCTTTATTAACAAATATAAGTGCTTGGCTATCAGGAATATGGTTTGATGTTGCACTTGTTGGGGGATGGTTTGAAACAATAGCAAATGCTTTACCTTTTGTACATGCTGTCAATGTTGGAAGATTTATTATTGCTCATGATTATACACAGGTTTTCCCTGAACTCTTATGGGTAATAGGTTATACAATTGTTATTATTGGAGTATCAATATATATCTTTATGAAGAAAGTGAATCATTAAAGTAAAAAGTATGATCATGAGTTGTTTCTTAATGAAACATATTCATATCATACTTTTTTGTTTCTAACTGATTGAAAAAATCATCTGCCCATTTCTTCATCATTTCTGATGATTTCAAATGCAAGCTTCTTATGAACTTTGTTATAAAATAAATACCTAAAACAATCATTATTCCTGCGACTAAACATAACAGCCTATTTTCAATTGCTGTTAAAGTATCTAATATAACCAATGATGCATTTAAAGCACTGACTGCATTTATAATCTGTTTAAATTTATATTCTGGTAAAAAGAATCCCATGTACCCTAAAAACATAACGACAAAACCAGCATATTGCTGAGGAATTAAATATTGAAAGAAAATAAAAAAGATTATAATTCCAACTAAAGTTCCTACAAATCGATGTTTTATTCTTGTTAATGTTTCAGTAAATTCTAATTGCGTTAATGACATAACTACAATACTTATCCACAATGGCTTACTTATCTCAAATAAGCTTCCAATTAACATAGCTAGAGAGACTCCGAATGACATTCTTAAAAGATAACTTCGATTGACCTGACAGCGTAATATTTGCTGTCTCACCCTTATTTTACCACCATAACCATGACGATACCAATTCAAAACAACACAGCCACCAACAAATATTCCTCCAACAATACCAGCTGTAGCTCGCATTGGAAATTGACTCCAAGAAACAACAGTTGATTGACTAAAAACAAAACAAAGCAAAAAAGTAATATTGGTTTGATATTCAAGTGGTTCATTAGCCAAAAGTATAATTAAAGATAAAAAGATAAAATTACATCCAAAGGCTAACCACGGATTGACAGCACTTAACTGAGCTACAAACGTGCTTCCACCATACAATATGACAATAATCCAAAACATTGTCCATGGCTTTATATCAAGATTACACATTGGCAGCATCGTAAAACCAACACTAATAGCAACACCAAGCAGTGTATTTTCAACACCAAATAAAGTCTGAAATACGATAATAAAAGCTAAACTAATGAGAAAGCGAAAAGCATTATGAATAATCTTCCATAGAAGACTTTCTTTATTAATGAAACTCATTTTTATCATCCTTTCTATAATACTTGATTTTCAAAGTCTAATCTATTATGATAATAATATAGTAAATTATTATAGATAGTAAACTTTTATTTACTATTATATTCAAGTTATTCAGAATGTCAATAGGCATTCATATGGGAGGACACTATGAATAATACACTACATAAAAACATTATCCACATCTTACCACATTGGCATTATAAAGTAGAAAGAAGCATTAAACAAAATCAAAAACATAAAAATATGAGTTATGAAACTTATTTTTGTTTACTTATTTTAGAAAAAGATGGTCTTATGAAGATGAGTGAAATCGCTAAAAGATTACGCTTAAGCAAACAACATGCCACACAAATGATAGATAAACTTTATCAATATGAGCTCATTGAAAGACAAGATGATCCTAATGATCGTCGCAGTATTCTTATATGTATTAATAAAAATGGTCAACAATTTCTTAAAGAAAACCCTCTAGATACAACACCTTTACAAGAACAAATTCAACAACATCTTACCCCTCAAGAACAAGAAGAGTTTAATCAATCGATTGCAACCTTATTAAGATTACTTAAAAAATGGGATTAAAAAATTCAAGATTACTAATGTATTCTTGAATCAATCTTGTTTATTCTTCCTTATTTTTCTTTTCATTCATATATTTTTGAATATAGTCAAGAGTCCTATTTATTCTCTTCTTCACAGAACGTTCATGCATAAAATGAACTAATTTTCCTTTTGATGCACCTTTTGCAACATATTCTTCTTTATAAACAACTGTGAAATTTTCATCATCTTCTTGACGAATCTTATATGAAATAGTTGTTACACCATTATCACTTGTCACTTTCAGGCAATATTCATTTGGAACATCATATTTTACAATTTTAGCCTTAGCAATTGTTTCTTTTTTATTCATGATTTTCTTTTTATAAGAATATCCTTCTTTTAATTTTTCTTCTGCTATAGTTTTACCAGTTGAAGATAATATATCTTCTTTAATCCCCTCTATTAGAACATCAAAAAATTCTTTACATTTTCCATACATTTGTCTTTCTATTTGCATAATTTATACCTCATCTTTCCCTCATTAAATTCAAACTTTCTCATAAATTATTTCATTTTCCTTATTTATAATAATACGCTATTTTTATAAATAATCAATGTTAAGTACCCTAGCAAAATAGTTAACTGATTGAATAAAAGAAACCTCGATGACTTCCTTTTAAATTTGCAATATTCGAATTTTATCTAAAATGTCGATTCATTCCAATTTACATAACAATCCAACACTTGTTGCCCAATCACTTCATTTTTTCCTTCAATCTGATCAATTACAATCCTAGCAGCTTCAAGCCCTTCTTCAAAAGCTGGCTGAACAATAGTTGTAATACTAGGTGATGAGAAATTCACCCATTCCATATTATCAAAACCCATGAGTCCAAGTTGTGGCATATGTTTACGATGATATTTTAAAGCAATAAATACTGTTGGTAAAGCCCAGCAATTAGGCACAAACACTAATGTTTTTTTGTTTAAATCTAGCCGCTCATCAATAAAGTCAGCAATGACTTCTGGTTTCACCTGATCATTTTCAATAATCAATGTCTCATAATCTTTTTCATGGTCTGCTAAAGCATCTACAAAACCACTTGTTCTTTCTAATCTTGTACTAATTAATTGAGGATCAGCAGTAATCATATAGTATTTTTCATAACCTTTCTCAATACATCTGACTGTTGCATCATAAGTTGCTTCATAGTTATTTGTTTTGACCCACTTTGTTTTCATATCATACAATTTACTATCAAAGAAAACCATAGGTTTCCCTAAACTCTCTAATCTCTTTGATATCTTTCTAAATTGAGCAGTTGGTTGAATAATAAAGCCATCCACTCCCATTGATAACATTCTTTCTACATAGTTTTCTTCTCTTTGATGATTATAATCACTATTCCCTACAATAATCTGATATCCATTACGACTTGCTTCAGACTCTATACCTTTGACAATCTGATTAGAAAACGAATTTGTAATATCACCAATTAATATTCCTATTAATTTACTATTCTTAGAATTTAAACTTCTGGCGACAATACTTGGACAATAATTTGTTTCTCTTATTACCTGTTCAATTCTTTGTTTTGTTTCTTCAGACATTTTTTCTGTTTTTCCATTCAAATAGAAAGAAACAGTTGTTTTTGACGTTCCAGCCATTTCAGCAATATCTTTAATTGTGATTTTGCTTTTTTTCATCTCAATTACCTCTCTTTGAAGTTCATGTTATTATTTTAACACAACCAATCTATTTAGTAAACGTGTTTACTAAAGGGTTTTCATTGATTATAGCCATAAACTTCTATTTGTGTTATAGCAGCAAATACGGCCTTCTCATCAGCCTTTTTAAATTGATAAAATCTTATCCATTCGACATCTTCTTCATCAACAGAAAATGTTTGCACATGGGATACTTTTTGTAATGAAAAATGAGAACAATGATGATTTGAATATTCTAAACTGATATTTTGGAAATAACTATCATGAGGGAAATCCGCTCTTAAATAAATATGAATATCCTGAACATTCACCTTTCTTCCAAAATGAATTGTCAATGTTGCTTGAGGATTCTGCTGATAACTCCATGATGTAAAAGGCCAACGTCCATGTTCTGTATTAAAGGTTAGTCCATCAATAACATTTTTAGGCTGAAATACTGGTGATAATGAACAATCTTCTGAAGAAGTCGCATGTGGATAAACATTTAGTAAGTAAACTTGATCACTGGTATTTAGTGCTAAGTTCTGATAGGCATTGATTTGCTGATAACTTGCCTTTGATACTCTGATAAGATGTTTCTTGTTATAAAAAGCTTTGTAACTATAAGATTTTCTTTCATTTCCACAAGGAATAAAATATTGGAATATTCCTTCTTTGATATAAATCATAGATGATATTATTGCATCATCTACCTGTACATTTAAATAAACTGGGACTTGATCAGGATAAATACATATATGATCTCCTTCTACATATTCATTATTATAAAATAATATCAATTCATTTTCTCCATTTAATAACGCTTTCACTTGATCTTGATTTTTAATTTCTATCTTCATTCAATCTCTCCTTTATAGAAAAAGAAAGACATTAGTCTTTCTTATAAACTGGGTAATCAACAAAAGTTATATTATTCATTGCAACACCCTCTGTTTCAAATACAATAATTTGATTCATTCCTTTTTTTAATAATGGTCCTGGCAAGTATAGATATTCAATAGGTCCTCTTGACCAATATCTTCCTAAATGGAATCCATTGATAAAGATACATCCTTTACCTAATTGATGACAATCAATAAATGTATCTTGACATTCATCAACATTGAAAACAAATTCATAGAATGAAGGTGTATTTTCTTGCCAACCTTTATCAAAGTTAATATTTTCAATATTATTTAATGGTAAAGGATATTGTTGCCAATCTGTTTCAAAATGGATATCAACCATCACTCCAGAACGAATTCCTTTCTTTTGAGTTGGTGATAACAATTTATAACCATAGTTCACTCTACCCATATTCTCTACTAAAATAGAAAGTTCATTTGATTCAGCAAAATAGACTGGGAATTCTTTACCAATTTCTTCTTGATTTTGTGTGATAATATGTTCTCCATCCTTATAAACTTGAATACGATCACTTGCTTCTATGACTTTAACTTTTTCTTCTTGATGAAATCCTTTGACTTGTGTCTTATACAACACATATCCATATCCTTCCCCTAATTGTTCTAAAGTTTGAGGAAAAACACTTCTTTGACATTCTGATATATCTTCTAATGTTTCAAATAATGATACTTTTCTATTGAGTGGAATAGTTCCATAAGATTTTTTCTCTCGCATACGTGGTTCCATTTGCTGAATATCGGGAAACAATTCTTTCATTACTTTTTTAACACATTGATATTTTTCAGTTATGTCTCCTGCTTCAGTTAATAAAGCATCATAGTCATAAGATGTTACTTGTGGTAAATCTTTTTGTCCACGAGCTGAACATCCATTCATAAAACCAAAGTTTGTACCACCATGAAACATATAAAGATTGATACTCCCACGTGTTAGTAATTCCTTAACACAATTTGCCAAGTCTTGTGCATCTCTTGTGATAATTTCTTCACCCCAGCGATTGAACCAACCATCCCAAAATTCCATTGACATGAGTGGCCATTTCTTTTGATGATTTGCCATAAATTGTTCAAGGACATCTAGATTTTCATGAGAATGTGAACCAAAGTTTGCAGTGACAAGTACATCATCATCAATAAGACTTCCTGATTCTAATGCTTGTTGCCATGAGCCATCCGATGTAAACAATGGAACTTCTACACCTAAATCTAACATGATTTTCTTTAACTTTTTTAAATAAGTTTTATTATTAGAAAAAGATCCAAATTCATTTTCTACCTGCATCATAATAATAGGTCCACCCTGTGTTGATTGTAAAGATGTTAACATTGGTAAAAGAACTTCATAATAGTTTTTAACTTTTTCTAAATATCGAGGACAATCACTTCTTAAATGAAGATTATCATACGTTAATAACCAAGCAGGTAATCCCCCAAACTCCCACTCAGCACAAATATATGGAGATGGTCTCACAATCACCATCAATTCCATTTCTTGTGCTTTTTTAATAAATGAGACAACATCTTTAATACCCTGAAAATCAAATTCTCCCTCTTTAGGTTCATGTAAGTTCCAAGGTATATATGTTTCTACAGTATTAAAGCCTAGAGCTTTTAAATTATATAAACTATCTTCCCAATGTTTGGGAACAATTCTAAAATAATGAATCGCACCAGACAATATTTTTATGGGTTTCCCATCAACAATAAATTCATCCTTAATTTCAAATGTTTTCATATTCTCTCCTACCAGCATGTTTCCCACTCTGGATTTAATAAACGATAGATGGCTTCCATATAGAAGTAATCACCCCATAGGTTTTCTTCATCAACACCTTTATTTTCTGCATAAGCATAGACTCCATGTTTCAATAAACCTTCATAATCTTCATCACTTTGTGAAGTATAATTTGTTGACAAAGCATACAACATCCCTTCAGCAATCATTTTCGCATCACTACGATATCCTATTTTTTCTACTTCTAATAAACCACATGCTGCAATGGCAAGTGCTGAACTGTCTTTTGGTTCATGACTGGTATCATCAAAACATAAATCCCAATAAGGAACTAAGTCTTGAGGAATTTTATCAATAAAATATTCAAAAACAAATTCCCACTTCTTTTGATCATGGCTTCCCTGTATGATTCTTTCATGTAATGGGATTCCCAAAATAGCCCAAGCCTGTCCTCTTGCCCAACATGATTGATCGCTAAATCCCTGATGTGTTGCTCCATGATCAGGCTTTCCTGTTTCAGCATCAAAATAGAATGTATGATATGTTGATGCATCTTGACGAATAATATTGTTGATAACCTGCTGATAATGAGCATCAGCTTTTTGAGCATATTTCATATTTCCTGTAATTTTGCTAGCTTCATAAAGTAATGGTAAATTCATTAATGAATCTATAATCAAACGATATTCTTTGGGATCACCCAATTGTCCCCATGCTTGAATAAATTGTCCTTTTTCCTGAAATCTATCCAATAGTTTATTAGCAGCTATAATAATCGGTTTCTCAAGACTCTGATCATGAGTATCACGATAAATCATAACAAGTGATGGACTATAGAGAAAACCAATATCATGATGATCTAAGACAAAATGATTATTTAATCTTTGTTCAAAACTTTTGATATTTTCTTGAATAATGGCATAAAATTTCTCATTTTTTGTATATTGGTATGCCATCCATAACATACCTGTCCAAAAACCATTGGTCCAATCATCATTTGCCTTGAGACGATACTGATGATTGGTTGTACATGCTGATGGAAATTGATGTTGAAAACGTTCAATATTCTTTAATAGTTTCTCACAAATCCAATTCATTTCTTTTTGTAAAAATTTGCTATCTACATGCTGACTATATTGTTTATATTCCTGTATTATTTTCTCGTTCATTTGATCTCCTTTTGAAAAAGGCAATCATTTACATGTTTGCCTTTCATTGTTTAAAAGAAATTTTCAATACTGACATCTGGTTCATCTGGAACCATTTGAGCAGTCACTTTAATTCCTGATTGAAGTAATTTTTCAACAGCTGCTTTTTCATCTTCTGTCATACTAATTGACTTTTTATATTGAGTTGTTCCAGGGCGATTTGACATATTTCCAATATTCACTGGTAATAAATTAATCCCTGCTTCCATCATTTTCACTAAAATAACTGGTGATTTTACAACTAACATCACTCTTTGTCCAGCGTAATTCCCATTTTTAATGTTTGCAAGTGCTTTTTCAAATTGTAAAATTGAAGTATTTACTCCAGCAGGTGCAGCCATTCTTAATATTGATTTTTCTGTTTCATTCACAGCAACAGCGTCATCAATAATCATAATACGATTGACTTTTAATCCTGTTGCCCAACGTGTTGCCACTTGACCATGAATTAAGCGATCATCTACTCTAATGTGTACAAATCCTTCCATTTTCTCTTTCCTCCTGTTATGCAAAGATCATTAAGTTAAAGGCTAAGATTCCAAGAACAACCAGTAAAAGTGTCACTCTTGTTGAGTTCATTTTCTTTCTTCCTAATAACCAGTATGTTAATAATACCACCAAACATGGAGCAAGTGAAGGCATAATCTTATCAGCTAATTCCTGTACAGCAATAGATACTTCACCTTGTGTAAATGTATATGCAAATTTCGCATTGACAACCGAAGGAATTAAAGCCCCAATAACTGTTATACCTAAAACATTCGCTGCTTTTGTGATTTTCTTTAATTTGTTTCCTAATTCTCCAACAACTTTTGCACCTTCACGATATCTCATCTTAAAGAAAGATCTCATAAATCCCAAACGTAAGAATCCAAATGCAATCCATAAAATCAATGCCATTGGATTTCCTTCTAAAGCCATATAAGAAGCTAATGACCCAATGATAGTAGAAGGAATGACATGGAATAAAGTATCACCAATTCCTGCTAATGGACCCATCATACCTGTTTTTAATGAAGCTAAAGTTTCTACTGATTCAATACCTTTTTCTTCCTGTAATGCACAATCCAATCCTAAAACAATAGGAGCCATTGTATTGTTTGTATTAAAGAATTGCATTTCAACTTGTGCTGCTTTCTTTAAATCATCATCCTTTTTATATATTTTTTTAATCAATGGTAAAGTAGAGAAATAATATCCCAAACCTTGCATTTTTTCATAGTTCCATCCTGCGCCACCTAGAAAGTACCATCTCCAAAAGACTTTATTTGTTTCTTTGCTTAATTGCATTTTACTCATCACCCATACCTCCAGCATCTGTATTATTCACTGTAACTTGTTCACCATCTTCTGATTGGAAAATATATATAGCCATGGCTAAACCAACTAATGCCACACCAAATACTGGTACATTTAAATAAGCTGCTAATACAAATCCAATAATTAAGAATGTGATATTTTTTGCAACTGGTAAATATCTTAATAAAATCGCAATACCTAATGCTGGTAAAATACCACCTGCTGTTTTTAATCCACTCATTAACCATACAGGCATATAATCAACAACACCTTGTACGAATACTGATCCAAAGACAAGCGCTAAAAATACTGGCAACATTCTTGATAATGATTGCGGGATTAATCCAAGTAAGTTCATAAGTCCCGCCTTATCAAACTGTCCTTTTTCAACATAAGCTTCTGCCCTATGTTGAAAGTAAGTATTTGAGAATCTTGCCAAAACATCTAATTGAATCATTAATAATCCAATTGGGATCGCAAGTGTAACACCAAACTCTGCACCTTTTCCACTTTCAATTGCAAATGCAGTTCCTAATAATGCCCCTGTCATATAATCAGGAATAGAAGCCCCACCAAAATTTCCTACCCCTAATACTAATAAGTTTAAAGTTCCTCCAACAATTAATCCTGTTTGAATATCTCCTAAAATTAAACCTGCAAAGAACCCAGCCATTGTTGGTTTCACAGTTCCAAACGTTGTATTGTTTCCATCATAAAATGAAAATCCAGCATAAATTGTTAATAAAGCAATTTGCCACCATTCTATTGTCATTTGTTAAATCCTCCCTATTCATCTTCATTTTCATTATTTTGGTTATATAAATCCATACAATCAATATTAAGTCTACTTGATTCCACAAAATCTTTTAATTCATTCTGATTGTTGATATCCAATTTCTTGAACAGTAGTTCTAAGACCAATGGAAGATTAACACCCACAATCACCTTTGCATGATCTTTTAATCCTAATCTTGATAAAATCAATTCTGCCTGATTAAAAGGTGTTCCTCCTTTTAAATCAGCTAAAACAATGCCTGTATCCTTTGATAACCATTCTTTTAAATAGTTTTCAAGTTCATCCGCAAAAACATCAACCCCTGCTTCAGTCAATTCAATCGTATGAATTTGACTGATATCTCCTACAATCATTTGAGCAGCGCTTGCTATTCCACTTGCAACACCCTGATGAGATACAATGAGTATATTCATAATTCCCTCCTTAGAATTTTTTGTTTACCGGTTTACTTACACATTCATTTTATAATCAAAAGAAAGCGTTGTCAATCATTTTTTAAAGAAATTAATTATCATGTTTTTGCAAAACAAAGACATATATAAGGATAGTATTTACGATTTTCACATTTGTTCATTCGTATTTTCTGTATTAATTCCATATTTCTTCTTGACAAAACCGGTTTACTAATTTATTATGGGATTGTACTGGTTTTGACTTACTGGTTCACCTCAATGAAGAAGTCCGGTTTACTTTTTATTCATTGAGGTATGACTTCAAAAAGAGGAGATGAAAATATGTCTAATTTTAATTTAAATCAATTTTCATTAACGGGTAAAGTGGCATTAGTCACTGGGGCGAGTTATGGGATTGGTTTTGCGATAGCTTCTGCTTATGCTAATGCAGGAGCAACCATTGTTTTTAATGATATCAATCATGAATTGGTTGATAAAGGATTAAAAGCTTATCAAGAAAATGGAATACAAGCACATGGATATGTGTGTGATGTCACTGATGAAGAAGCAGTGAATCATATGATTCATAAAATAGAAAATGACGTTGGTGTCATTGATATTCTTGTCAACAATGCAGGAATTATTAAGCGAATTCCAATGTGTGATATGAGTGCAGATGATTTTAGAAAGGTGATTGATGTTGATTTAAACGCTCCTTTTATTTTATCAAAAGCTGTCATTCCTTCGATGATTAAAAAAGGGCATGGAAAGATTATTAATATCTGTTCTATGATGAGTGAACTTGGTCGTGAGACAGTGAGTGCCTATGCGGCAGCTAAAGGTGGATTAAAGATGTTAACTCGTAATATTGCATCTGAATATGGAGAATTCAATATTCAATGTAATGGTATTGGTCCAGGTTATATTGCAACACCTCAAACAGCACCTTTAAGAGAATTACAGGAAGATGGCAGTAGACATCCATTTGATCAATTCATTATTTCTAAAACACCTGCTGCACGTTGGGGTAATCCAGAAGATTTAATGGGACCTGCAATTTTTTTAGCAAGTGATGCAAGTGATTTTGTAAATGGTCATGTTTTATATGTAGATGGTGGTATTTTGGCCTATATTGGTAAACAGCCACAATAAGAAAGGACAAGAGAATATGAGAATTGCTTTAATTAATGAAAATAGTCAAGCAGCAAAGAATGCTATTATTTATGAGAGTTTAAAGAGTGTAGCTGATGAAAAAGGATATGAGGTTTTTAATTATGGAATGTATGGAAAAGATGGAGAGAGTCAATTAACATATGTTCAAAATGGTTTACTAGCCGCTATTTTATTAAATGCTAAGGCTGTAGATTTTGTTGTAACTGGTTGTGGAACTGGTGAAGGGGCTATGGTTGCTTTAAATAGTTTTCCAGGTGTTGTTTGTGGTTTAGCAGTTGAACCTACAGATGCTTATTTATTTTCACAAATCAATGGTGGAAATGCCTTATCTATTCCTTATGCGAAAGGTTTTGGGTGGGGTGCTGAATTAAATTTAAGATTAATGTTTGAAAGACTATTTGCTGAAGAGATGGGTGGTGGATATCCGAAAGAAAGAGTTATCCCAGAACAAAGAAATGCTCGTATCTTAAATGATATTAAAAAAATTACACATACTGATATGTTAACAATCTTAAAAGAAATTGATCAGGATTTCTTAAAAGAAACGATTGCTGGAGAAAAATTTAAAGATTATTTCTTTGCCAATTGTCAAGATCAAGAGATTGCTGATTATATTCAATCAGTATTATAAGATGTTATTACGTGATTTAGGCGTCCGTCATCTTGATTTCCTCTCACTTTTAAAAAACAAAGCCGATCACTGTAATAGAAATAACTGTCATCAATTTGGTGGCAGTTTTTTGAAAGGAATATGAAATATGAAGAAAATATTATTTTTTGGTGAACCACTTATCAGAATTACACCTTCTTTCTATGAGAAGTTAAATGACAAAACGAATTGTACACTTTATTATGGCGGTTCTGAAATCAATATTGCTAGAAATATGAGTGCTTTTGGTATAGATACTGCAATATTCACTGGATTACCAGAGCATGAAGTTGGGAATTCATTTATTGATTTCTTAAAACAATCACAAATTGATTCAAATAATATTCAAAGATGTGGAGAGCGTATTGGTCTTTATTATTTAATCAATGGTTACGGTGTCAGAAATAGCGAAGTTTATTACGATCGACAACATACCAGTATTAATGATATTGATATACAAAATATTGATATGAATCAATTATTCAATGGCATTACGCATTTTCATTTTAGCGGCATAACGATTGCTATTTCTCAGCATGTTAGAGATATTTTACAAGTTTTATTAGAAGAAGCAAAGAAAAGAGAAATCATTATTTCAATCGATTTAAACTTACGTACAAAGATGATTTCTATTGAAGATGCAAAAAAAGAGTTTAGTCACTTTGCCAAATATGCAGATTATTGTTTTGGAATTGATCCATTAATGAAAGATGAAAACGATCTTACAATGTTTGATCGTCAACATGCTACAGAAAAAACAATTGAAAAACGTATGCAGGAATTACAAGCGGCATATCAGTTTAAGGCTATTTTTCATACCATTAGAAATGTTGATGAGAACATGATTAACTCGTATGAAGCATATGCTTATGACCATCACCTTTATCATTCAGTAATCTTAAAAACAGCATTATTGGAACGTGTGGGTAGTGGTGATGCTTTTGTAGCAGGACTTTTATACCAAATCATGAATCAAGAAAATTTACAAGAAACAATTGACTTTGCAGTCGCATCAGGAACTTACAAATGTGTAGTCATTGGTGATAACATGTATGAAAATAGTCAAACAATTTATCGTTTATTAGAAAATCATTCAGAAATTTCAAGATAAGGAGAAAAGAATTATGACAAAATCAGAAATTATTCTTGAATTAAAAAAGCAAGGTGTTGTCGCAGTGATAAGAGGATATAGCTTTGAAGAAGGATATCAGGCATCAAAAGCTTGCATTCAAGGAGAATTAAAAGCTATTGAAGTCGCTTATACAAATAATAGTGCCAATGAAATTATTAAACAATTAAATAAAGATTATATAAACAAGAACCATATTCTGATTGGTGCTGGTTCTGTACTAGATGCTGAAACAGCGAGACTTGCAATAATTTCAGGTGCTAAATACATTGTTTCCCCTTCCTTTAATAAGGAGACCGCAACAATGTGTAATCGTTATGGTGTTCCCTATATTCCAGGGTGTATGACAATTCGAGAAATTGTTGAAGCAATGGAAGCAGGTAGTGAGATTATTAAATTATTTCCAGGAAGTACTTTTGGTCCACAATATATCAAAGCGATTAAAAGTCCATTACCCCAAGTTTCATTAATGGTAACAGGTGGTGTCAATCTTAAAAATGCACATGAATGGTTTGAAGCTGGTGTTGATGCAATTGGTATTGGTGGAGAATTGAATCAGCTTGCCAGTCACAGTCAATATGAACAAATCACAAAGATTGCAAATGAATACACAAAAATAAAAGGAACCTCTTATTGAGATTCCAATGCAGCTTTTGATAGCTGCTTTTTTTGATTTAAACGATGATTTGTCCATCTTCTTAAGAGCTCATATATAACAGAGAATGTTGGTAATCCAAAGATCATCCCTGGTATTCCAAACAAACCGCCACCAGCACTTACTGCAAACAGAACCCATAAGGCAGATAGTCCAACAGAATTTCCCACAACATGTGGATAAATTAAATTAGATTCAAATTGTTGTAATAAAGTGCTAAATATTAAGAAAATAACTGCTTTCATTGGTGAAACAAAGACAATTAAAACTGATGAAATGAATGCTCCAATGATTGGACCAAAGTATGGAATAATATTGGTAAAACCAATAACAACAGCTGCGATTGATGCATATGGAATATCTAATAATATACAACCAATATAACATAAAACTCCAATAATCACTGACTCTGTTAATTGTCCAGCCAAGAAATTCTCAAATGTAGATGAAGTTAATTGAGCTACATCTGTTGCATGATAAAACTGTTTTTCTGTTAAAAATGCTTTTCCCACTCTTTTGACTTGTCGCATTAATTTATCTTTAGAAAAAAGCATGTATATTGCCATAACAAATCCCATAAAAATATTAATAACACCAGTTGTAAAATGTGATACGCCTAAAGCTATCCCTGGTACCCAAGTTGATAACTTAGATAAGATAGTTTGACCCAATGTTTGTTGGAACTCTTCAACTTTTGTCATAATATCAGGAGATATTTTGACTTCTTTTAAGAAATAATTTAACCATTCTTCAATTTGTTTAAAAATTTCTGGTAAATTATCAATAAGAGTTCTAACATTTTCTATAACTTGTGGTAAAACAACCATAATGACAATTGCAATAACCAACATAACTAATAATACTGACAATATTGCAGATATTAGTTTTCTTGTTTTATCATTCTCAATAGGCAATTTCTTAATAAAATATTTCATTGGAATATTAAAGATAAAAGCTAAAATAAAACCTATAATAAACGGCTTTATAATACTTATTAATGTTCCTATAAAACTCATAATTGTTCCAAAATTCATTAAACATAAGATTAATATAGCAATATAGGTAACAAGTATTATCATATTCTTTAATGTTAAATCTCGCATCTTGTCTGTTGTTCTCATTGTACCACCTCTTTTTATTAGTATAGTCAAATATTATGTCTTTTATATGAAGAAATGGCTATTATTAACAATAGCCATTATTCTAAAATAAACTTTTTCATGAAGACTTCTTTTTTCTCTAATGTTCGAAATAAATACGCTCCAATCATTAAGACTGCAAATTCTCCAATAAATACATAAAATGCATTGATGACAAATGGTAAATTAAGAACAAAGTACAATTCAGCACCAACAATCAATCCATTCACAATTGCACCAAATAATCCTGCAATGTAAATATTTTTAATTTTATATACACCTAAACATGTAATTGCAGTAGCTAATGTTCCAAAACACATATCTGCCAATCCTAATGGTGACGGTAAATTAGCTAAAAAACAACCAATAATTAAACCTGGTATATATTTCTTGTTATAGAATGCTAGAAATATTAATATTTCAGAAATTCTAAATTGAATTCCTCCATAAGCAATACTTGAACATGCAATTGTTAGTGCTGCATAAACACAAGCAATCATAGCATTGATTGCAACTTCTTTAACTCCATTATTCATTTAAGTTCCTCCTCTTCTAAAATACAGTTAGAAGTCAGACATGAAAAAAGATGGCAGAGCCACCATTCTTTCATGTCCTTAGTTTTTTATACTGGGTTTGGCTCTCGAACCAGTGCAATCATTCTAGCATATCAAAATGATGTTTGCAACCTTAGATATGATATTCCCATCCATGATCACCATGATAAATCATACGTTTGCTCATACCTCCATCTACAACAAATGTTTCACCTGTGATAAACCCTGCATCTTCACTACATAAAAACATTACCATTCTAGCAATATCTATTGGCTTTCCTACTCTTCCTACTGGAATTGCAGTTTCATCTTCTTTAGAAAAACTTTCTGTATCATTGACATCAATCCATCCTGGAGCAATACAGTTTACTCGTACTTGCCCTGACAAAGAAATCGCCAAAGCATGTGTTAATGCAACAATACCACCTTTGGCACTTGTATATGATTCTGTATTTGGTTCGGATTGAAAAGCACGTGATGAAGCAATATTAATAATAGAACCCTTGTTTTTCTTTAATTCATCTTGACATTGCAAACTCAAATAATAAGGTGCTGTTACTCCAATAGATAATGATTTTTGAAATTCCTGGTAATTACATTGATTTAATATTCCTTGGTGTGACACACAAGCATTATTCACAAGAACATCTATTCTTTCTAATTTCTCTTTACAAAAACAAATAAATTGATTTAAATCATCTTCTAAAGAAACATCACCATGAAAAAAGAAAACAGATTCACTTACCAATGACTTTCCATAATCTGCATTGATATCAATAAAACAGACCTTTGCTCCTTCTCTCACAAACTCTTCAATAATAGCTTTTCCAATACCATGACCTCCTCCAGTCACAACAACACCATAATTTTTATATTTCATTAAATCACCATCCTTTCCAATATTTTATCATAGATAAGGGATAAAACAATTAATAGCTTTTAGCAAATAATTATAGATGAAATATTTGCTTTATGCTATAATAGTCACATGGAATAATCATAACGGTAGGTGGTTATGCTTTGGTCAATAGATAGAGATTGGAAACTCTGTTGATATAGATATCTCATTAGAGAAATTTGAAACAACGGAGGTGGTAAAACATGAGCGATTATGAAATGTTATCTTTAATGATGGCTATTATCGCAGTCATTGTCAAACTACTCCTTGAAATTATAAAAGGAAACAAAAAATAACTACCATGGTCCTAGGAAAACTTTGGTAGTTATTTTAACCATCAAATCCAAGGCATAACCGTCTACTGATTATTCCTTTCATTTATATTATAACCAATTTTTAATAAATATCAACCATTTTATGCAATAAGCAAATATATAATTTACATATTGATTCTAATTTTCAAAAATTATACAAGATATAACACTCTAACAAAGTAAATAAAAAACGTTTTTGCAACAAGAATTTATTTTTTATGATATTGTCTATTAATAGGCAACATTATGAATATAATGAATGTTATAACATCCTTTTGCTCTGATATTTATCCTGCTATATAAGCATCTTTAAATCCTTCGTGAATATTTCCACTCACAATAATGACATGTCCATAAAACATATCATCATCGTTATAGAACAATTCAAAGTCACCTTCTAGTGATACACACACTTCACTAATGACCATCCGTTTTGCAAAATCTTCATGAGTGATTTCTAAATCATTTTCCTCTGCCCATTCATTCGCTAACTCAGTTAATTCATCAGCTGCATATTCTCTTGCCTTTTGATCCCATACTTCACCGTTCGCCATTAATTCTTGGAAAGTTTTTAAAGTCTCATCAGCTGTTTCAATTCCTTCACCATCAGTATCTAAATGAATATAACATTCTTCATGATTCCAATTTCCTTCACCACTAAATATTCCTAATGATTTATCTAATATTAATTTTTGACAACCTTGAGGATGAATAGAAACTTCTTTTTGATATTCCTTTAAAACATCTTCTAATTGTGCATTATGACAATTCCTTTTTTTCACATCAACAAGCATAAGCCAATGACCTTTTTCAAAAGTATCATGTGTATATTCATTTTCATAGGGTAAAGATTCTCGAACTATAAGTTGATAGATTTTTTGACCTTTAAGATTATAAATCTTTTTACTACTGCGACATTCTTTATCATTGACTAACCATTCTATACCTCTTTTCCCCTCAAACAATTCTCCACTTCTTACATCAATATACGCTAAAATAGTTATAGATGCAGTCCAATATTCATCTTGCCCTGATCTTCCTGCTGACATTTCTCCTTCTGTAACAACAATCATTTCTTTTATTTCTTTATCAAATCTCTCCTCAAATTTTTTAATTTCTGAAGATTGTTTCTTAAATAAACTCATTCTAACATTCTCCTTATGCCCCATTATTAGATATATTATAACATAGATTAATCTGTTGTTTATATAGAGAACAAAAGAAAAGGTATAGACTAGCTATACCTTTATAATTCTTCACCATTTGTTTCAATGACTTTTTGATACCAATAATAAGAATCTTTTGGAATTCTATTTAATGTTCCATAGTTTTCATCTTCTTCTCTATCAACATAAACAAATCCATATCTCTTTTGATATCCATTAAGCCAGCTTAATAAATCAGTATAAGACCAAGTACAATATGCTAAGACTTGACACCCATCATCACAAGCTTTCTTTAACTCTTCAATATGTGCTTTTAAATAAGCAATACGATAAGGATCATGAACTTGTCCATCTTCAACTTTATCAAATGCACCTAAACCATTTTCAGAAATGACTATTGGTAAATCATAACGTGATGTAATATCACGACAGCACATTCTTAGTCCCATTGGATCAATTGTCCAATCCCAATCTGTTGTTGGTAAGAAGTCATTGGCTGGATTTTTATATAATCCAGGAACACCTTGGACTTGAGCTGTTCCTTTCTTTCCAGTTGTATTCATAGCATTACTCATACCGACACCATCAATTGGATTGTATTCAGCTACACAAGTTTGATAATAATTCACACCCATAAAATTAACCAAAGCTGCTGCTTTACGCAATGTTTCCATATCACCATCTTGAATATCTGGTGTCACGCCCATAGTTTCTAAATATGCCCACGCACTTCTTGGATAACGTCCATAAGCATAAATATCCATCCACCAATAATTTTGTAAATCATCATAATCTGCTTTTGCCATTGCATTTTCAGGTTTTCTATCAAATGCATAACAAGGACTATACGCAAAACTTGCACCAACTTTTGCATCAGGATAAAGTTCTTTTAATGCAAGTACAGCACCTGCATGTGCCATATTGGCATGATGATTCACTTGATAGAATGTTTTCATATCATTTTCTTTTCCTGGTGGATGCATTCCTTTTAACCAGCCAAATGATGTAAAGATATTTTGTTCATTCATCGTAATCCAATATTTGACACGATCACCATATCTTTTAAATAATGTTGTTGCATAGTTCACATAGTCATCAACGATACGACGATCTTCCCAACCATGATATTCTTCTTCTAATGCCTGTGGCATATCCCAATGATAAACAGTGACCATTGGCTCAATTCCATACTTAATTAATTCATTAATGAGATCATCATAGAATGACAAACCAGCTTCATTCATCTCACCATTTCCATTTGGATAAATTCTTGACCATGCAATTGAAAAACGATAAGTCTTAAGCCCCATATCAGCCATTAACTTGACATCTTCTTTATAGCGATGGTAATGATCAACAGCCTTATCTCCAGTTGTTGCCTTAAATGTCTTACCTGGAATTCTTACAAACTTATCCCAGTTGCTAATACCTTTACCGTCTGCATCCCAGCCACCCTCAACCTGATAAGCAGCAGATGCACTTCCCCATAGAAAATCTTTAGGGAATCCTTTTGTTTCTTTAAAATACATAGATTTCCTCCTTTGCTTTATATATTTTCATTCATAAACTCAATGAGAGATAATGAATAAGAATCTTCTTTATCTTTTAAATCATATAAATGTTCTTCTTTAATTGGAAACAACATCTTGTTTGATGCATCATGGTTATATAATGGGAAAACCATTTGAAAAGGAACATCCTTATCATTCTTAGAATGGACATAAACAGTTGGTATAACATTTTTCTTTACCATATCAACTGTATTCATCTTCTTAATATCACTCTTCAATTCATCTTTAATCACTTTACGAATAATTGGTCCAGCTACAAATTTAGTTACCTTCATTTCCTTTTGGCAACGCATTGCTAGATAATTGTAAACTGTATCATAAGCCCCTTCACTAATAATCAAATCTACATTCTTTAACTTTCCTAAACCAGAAGTATTTAAAATTGTGTTAGCACCCATTCCCTGACCATACATAATGACACGATGATCTTGACCATACTTTTGGAGAATATAAGTATTAAAATACATCAAGTCAAAAACATCACGATATCCAAATCCTCGAATATACCCATCACTTAATCCATGCGCATTCGCATCTATCATCAAGATATTTTCATCTGGAAATACTGATTGAAAATAATCAACAGTAGCCTGCAAAGAATGTGCCGATTTTAATAAAGCATGCAAACAAATAATTGTCCTTTTCGCCTGTTGTTTTTCAATTAAATAGGCTTGCAAGAACATTCCTTTATGATTCTTAATCTTAACTTTACTTGCACCAATATCCTCATACCAATTGCCTTGATCATCTTTACTTAAATGTTCACGATAAAGCATCTTTTTAGCAAATTGATTTGCTAATGCCAGCCCAGCAGTAAGGGTTGATGCAGTAAGAGTTGATGCAACAGCACTTCCAACAACGAATTTCTTTTTCATTTATACCACTCCTTAAAATTATCCATCAGGATTCTATTTATATTCATAACTTGTTCAAAGGAACTTAAACGATAATTATCACTACCCATTCTTGCAGCAAAATATTGAATAGCTGTAACTAATTCCTCTCTTACCTTTGGTCTTATTTCCAAAGGAAAAGACTCAATTGGGAAACATGTAAAGATAAATGTATTATAATCTTCATGGAATAAATCAAGTAAAACTTGATACCCTTCAGATTGCACTAAGGAATTCCCTAAAGCTAAGTCAAGATCGTGATTTGCAAATGTTAACATATTATTAATCACATCTCTTAATACTTTTAAAACAACAGCATAATATTGTTCAAAATCATTATGAAAAATATAATAGATATAAGAGAAGACTAAATTAACATTTTCCCTTTCTTCATCCTTATCATTCAAGACTAACTCTTCTTTTAAAGCCTTTATCATTGCACTTGTTACTCTATATTGAGATAAAATCATTGATCCAAAATCTGTCATAATTGCAAATGAAAATCTTGAATTTAAACAAAGTGTATGAACTGCTTCAAATAATTCTTTAGGTACATTTTTATAGAATTTATCTAAATTTTCATAAACAATACGAACAATCTCTCGGATATAATATAAATGATACTGATATTCTGTATCTAAATATTTTGAATTTGTTCCATCCCATTCATATTGATAAAGAACACTCTTTAATAATAAGTTTACTGAATCAATAAATTGTTTATAATTCTTATTATCTAAATGAATCTTTAAACAGGGAATAAATATTTTATAATATTCATCCATTGTTTTTTGATTACTTCCTTGATGATATTTCATATAATTTAAAATATCACAAAAATCAATTGGTTCTAACACCGTTAACTGTGTAGATATTGTTTTGATATAATTTTCATACAAGGAATAATGCAAAGTACTTTTATAATCAAATTTTTTAATAATGCGATTAACAGCATCTTTTACAATATAAAGTTTTTCTTGTTCATGCAGATCTTCAGAAAAAGTATAAGTCAAATGATCTTTACATTGAATCTCTACATAAATATCAATTTGTCTAAAGTTTTGATCAAGCATATAATAATGATTCTTAAATTTATATTCTTCAGCTCGATACCCACTATGAAAACGATACTTTCCAACATAATGAGACTCATTTTCATCTAAAAAATCTTGCATTATTTTTGTATCAAAAACCATATGTCACTCTCCTATTCTCTATGAGCAGACTGGAAACGAGGCAGGAAATTATTCCTTACATATTGAACTGCAATCGCTCTAATATTCTCTTTTGAATAATCTCCACCCATCATTAATGATGTATCCATGATTTCCTCTGTTAAAGTTGTTAATTCGTGATCTGATAAAACTATATTTTCTAAAGCAATTGTTGTTTTTACTATTTCTTTACAATCATCTATGTATTCTTTTTTATTAATATCTGTTACATGTTCCATGATTATCACTCCTTGTTTATTATTATACCATGATTATATGTCTTTTTTGTAAATTTATAAAAAATTTTTAAATATTAAAAACGATGACTTTAGACAGTCAACATTCTTACAACAAAAAAGAATCTTTTCACTGTCATCAATAAATGCCATCGCTCACTACCATTTCATCATGTTTAATATTTATTATATTTCAATTAGTTATGAAAATCATATACACAAATAAAACTGACTTATCTTAATTCTTCATGAACTCAACACTTTTATACTTCCAATAAACATTAAAATAATAGTTATTCAACTATATAATCATTTTCCTTAAGTAAAGTTAATGCTTTCTCAAATTGACTTGTCTTCATAAACACATAATCTGTATTATAAGTTGATACTGCAAAAATACTAATATTATGTTCAGCTAATATAGTCGCTATTTTTGCAAGAACTCCTACTAAAGAAAAATCTAATATTCCTTGTAGTCTCAAAGCTTTCCATCCATCCTCTCTTTCTATCGTGAAAGATGGCACATTCTCTGTCATACAAACAAGAGAGCATTCTTCATCAGTCTTTCCAATAAAACAATATTTATCTGTTAAATTAATACCCTGATAATCATTAACTTTACATACTGAAAATTCTTCTTTAATAACTTCAATTTTCATAAGTTCCTCCATCCTAAATATTTATTCTCTATATAATCTTTCTTTAATCATTTATAGTTAAATAAGAAATTTGATATCCTCAGTTAATTCTAAACCTAATCGTTCTAACCACTGTTTTCCTAATTGATATGTATTCATATCCAATAGTGCTGAACTTTCATGTGCATCCGTTCCAATAATAACCTTGTTTCCTACCTTTTTTGCAATGTTAAAAAATGTTTCATTTGGATATTGACGATGCGTTGCATATCCTAATAAATTAAATTCTAAAGGCATTTGATATTCTTTAGCAGCTTGGCATAATCTTGTCATTTCTTGTGTATAGAAAGGATCATCTGTATCATAAAAAGCCAGGTCAGGATGAGCCACATAACTGTACAAACCTGTTTTTATTCCAGCAATACAACTCTCAACATATTTTGTTAATTGTTGTTTATTTAAAGGCCTACCAAAATAAATACCTGTTTCATCTGTTTCATCAAAATGATTTCCTAAAATAATATAATCAATTGGATAGTCCTTAAGAATTTGTTTTAACCAATTCATATATTTTGGAAAGTATTCACACTCTAATCCTATTTTTATAGAAATTTGATCTTGATATTTTTCTCTAAGATTCAATAATGTTTGAACATATCCCACTAATTTATCTTCTTCCATACGCATTGTTGAATGATAGGAAGTCTCATAATGCCAAGGTGTATGATCACTAAACCCTAATTCTGTATAACCTGATTGTATAGCTGCTTTGACATATTCTTCTTCATTATCTATCGCATGATAGCATCGTTTTGTATGTGTGTGATAATTCTTCATAATATCCCTCCATATCTCTATTGATATTCTATACCTATTTTATAGTTTTACACAATATTTTTATATTATGAAACAAGAAAAAGGAAGAAAATATTCTTCCCTCATTTTATCTCACATAAATTGTTATAAACTGACAATGATTTAATGGCTTTAAAGTTAATGTGTTATTTTTAATTTGAATCTCTTCATTTTTTTGTTCTTTTAAATCAGTATAGTAAGCTTCTTGGATATCAAAATGGAAAGTTAATGTTTCTTGTACACTTTGATGATATTTTCCATTATAAAGACGTATAATATATCCTTCTTGATCTTCAGCCTTTTTAATGGTACTGACTACCAATTGTTGATTGGTTTCAAACATTGAATAATGTTTTGGTAACTGCCCTTTCACTTCTTCTTGGGAGAAAATAAGACGTCCATTTAGAAAAGGTGCATAACCATAAACCTCTATATTTGTATTATATTGCTTTGCGAATAAATCAACTTGAGAGTGATTGATATCACCACAATATGTCATCATTCCAAAATCAAAATCCATTTCTTTTAAAAGTTGAGCATCTGGTGTTTCAATAATTCTTTCACCTGATGCACGACCAGGACGATAAACCAAGTTTTCTTTTCCCATAAATCCATAAGTTCTAAACAATGTTAAACAAATTTGATTTCCATGTTCACCAATAATTTCATATTCCCTTACACCTTGAGGGAGAACAGCCATTCCCTTTTTACCATCTGTTAATGTGACATAACTTTGTGTTGGCTCAATCGAAATTGGTGGCTCCTGCCAAGATGATTGATCATTTGCCCAATTGGCAAGTTCAATGACACCTTTTGTTTGGACTTCTTTTTGTTGACCTAAACCTTCTAAATAAAGTTCCATTTCTTTTTGATAAATATTGGGACGACGAATTGACCCAAATTGTTGATCAGCATAGTTAAATTGAGTTGCTATATGTGCATCAAAAAGAACACATAAACGATGTGATAAGCCATGATTATCAACATGAACTGTAAAATCAATAATCGGAGAACCTTTCTTTAACCTGACTTTCATATTGACAGGCATATGAGTGCTCACTTGCTGATTTGCTCTTTCTTCTAAATGAGCTGGCACAATCATATCAAAATGAATAGTCGCTTCTTGATATAATGATGAACCAGTGATTTCATATGTTGATTTTGATTGAGTTGAATAAACTTTTAAATCATGACGTGGTGGAGAGTAATTAAAACTATCACCATCATCGCCATTTTCAACAAGGATAGCCTGATTTTCATAAGTCAATTGGTTTTTCTTATCATAGATTGTAAGAGAGCCATCATCTTCAACTTGAATATGATAATATTCATTTCCTAAACAATCTTTTTGTTCTTTTGTCATATCTGAAGAGTGAGATGTGTCAACTCTATATTGAACATAACCTAATGCTGGTATATCTTTCACTTCAATCGCAATTGTTGCTTCATAAACAACTTGAGGAACTTCAAATTCATAACTTGGATTTAATCGTATTGTTTGACTTAAAACATACTCAGTAAGATCTCTTTTTTCAATCATTGTATAATAAACATCATTTCCAAACTCATCAATAATCGCAAAATGATTTCCTGGTACATATGTCTTCACAATCACAATATCACTTCT
Organism: Coprobacillus sp.; assembly: GCF_984815275.1. Classification (NCBI taxonomy): domain Bacteria; kingdom Bacillati; phylum Bacillota; class Erysipelotrichia; order Erysipelotrichales; family Coprobacillaceae; genus Coprobacillus; species Coprobacillus sp. Next base: position 38,830 of record NZ_CFJNYH010000011.1, on the reverse strand, counting down.
TTGTTGTGGTAGTGTATTCATTAAAGTCAATGTCATATGATTTCCAGTTTGTTGAATATGTGTAGAAATAAGACGGCAATGTAATTCCACCAAATTCACTGCAATATCACGAGCTTGTTTATATCTCATATAAACATCTTCATTGGCTGTATCGCTAATACATGAACCAATTGAATCATGAGCAGCATTCTCAAATAAAAGTTTCCATAACTCCTCTAATGCGCCATGAGGATAATCATTTCCTAAATGGTGTGATAATGTTAATAATGGTTCTAAAACATTTGTTACATAATTTTGAACCTGTGTATTCATGACTTTTAAATCCGAACGTGAAGAAAATATTGATTTATGAATACGCATGTGTTTCGCAATCACTAATTCACCATTCACTTCTGCAAGATTTGGCTTTTCACTTTTGACATCTTTGATATAATCTTCAATACAGCTTATCACATATTCATTTTCTGTATCGACTTGATTTCTTTGCTTGATTATTTCTGGTAAGTTTGTACGAATAGGAGCTTGATCAAAACCATTTGGAAAATAAATATGACGTGTTGCTGAACGTGCTCCGGCTTTTTCAAAACATTCCTTTTGCCAAAATTCTTCACTCTGAGCATTATCTTCAGGAATATTTCCGCCAATATAATAGCCAAATGGAATTTGAGTTGCAAAAACAACACTTCCATCATCACCTCGCCAATGATAGTCTGTATGTTTGACCATATCATCACTGACACCACGCCAGAAAAGAGTATCTTCAATGCCAAATTGACGATAAATCTGTGGCATATTCCCTGATTGTCCAAAAGAGTCAGGAACATAACCAATGTTCATATATCCACCATACTCTTCACAGCATTTCATTCCATAATACATATTTCTAACAATGCTTTCTCCTGATATAACCAACTGATCACTTTGCGTATACCAAGGTCCGATTATGAGTCTTTTCTCTTTGACTAGTTTTTTAATACGTTCTTTGTCTGCTGGCATCCATTTGATATAGTCATCTAATAAAGAGCCTTGTGCATCTAGCATAAAATAACGAAATTCTTTTTTTGTTTCTAATGTATCTAAAACATCTTTGAAATCTTTCATTAAATAAACTTTAGATCGAGATGTTGTAAAATACCATTCTCTATCCCAATGTGTATGTGGGACAACGTGTACTTTTCTTTTCATATACCCTCCAAAAATGATAGGAAGATATTTTTATCTTCCTATTTTTGTTTTATATTTGAATTTCTATTTCAATATCATCTTCACTAATTTCTTCACTGATTTGAGTATCCTCATTGAAATCAACAACCATTGGTGCAACAATTGCAATAAACAGTGCTCCAACAATGATTCCAATTAAATATGCCCAGCCATTGCCAACAGAAACAAAACCATACATTCCACCAACAGGAGGAATTGTTGCAGTTGCTCCTAAAAGACAACAAAGTCCTGCTCCAATCGCACCACCAATCATATTAATAGGAACCAGACGACTCGCTTTAACAAGAGTAAAAGGAATAGCCCCTTCAGTAATACCAATGAATCCCATAACCCAGTTCCCTTTTCCTGCTTCTTGGAAAGCAGGTGAGAAACGATGCTTTTTAATAATTGTTGCAATAGCATAAGCAAGTGGTGGTATACAAATTGCACAGTTAATATAAACATTAGGTTGATAGATTCCTTCTGTCATTAAAACATTTCCGGCCATCCAAGCTGATTTATTAATTGGTCCACCCATATCAGATGCAATCATTGCCCCCAATGTAATAGATAATAACAGCTGGCTTGTTCCATTATTACATAAATCTCTTAACCAAGATACCAAACCATCATTAATTGCTGCCAATGGCTGTGCCAAAACAACTCCCATTATAATCGCAACTGCTCCTGTTGCTAAGAAAGGTGTAATAACAAGTGGCATCATTTGTTGCATAGAATCTGGTAAATGAATATGTTCTTTACACCATTTGACAACATATCCAGCAATGAACGCTGCCACAACAGCACCTAAGAATCCAGCTTTTGTATTTGATGCTAAAGCACCACCAATTAAACCTGCCCCAATGGCTGGTTTATCAGCAATCGAATAGGCAATAAATCCACCCAATACTGTATTGACTAAACCAATTCCTGTCCATCCAACTTGTTCTAACAAGTAAAGAATGTGTAAGAATCCTTCTTTTTCTGCATAAATATCTAAACTATTAATCCCCATAGCAACACCAATTAATTTTGGAATCGCAACAACTAATGATGCTCCAATAATTAATGGAAGCATATAACCAATACCAGTCATCAAATGACCTTTTGCTTCTTTAAAAAACTTTTTCATCTTTTCCTATCCTCTCTTTATTTGATTTGTGTTATAATGAGAGTGCACATTTCTCATTATGTGTCTAAGCAATTTAACTCCGTACAGTTAGATTGCTTATTTTTTGCTTTCAACAGCTTTTACACACTTTTTAATCACTGCTTCTGGAGCCTTGATACAAGTTGTAATATCAACACGAATCACTGGCTTTCCATCAAATCTTTCCATACCCGATATTTTTTGATCTGATGCTATAATTACAAAATCAGCAGCTTTGGCTTCCTCCTCTGTAATTGTGTTGACTTGCCCCATGCTTCCCTGTTGTTCCATCTTAATATCATACCCAAGACTTGCCCCAGCTTTTTCTAAAGCTTTTGCTGCCATTGGTGTATGAGCTAAGCCTGCTGGACAAGCAGAAATACCAACAATTTTCATGACTATCCCTCCATTTTCTCTTGTATATATTTTTTTAACTCTGCCCTATCACATGATGATTTGACTTTCTCTTTAAAATCATCTTCTAATAGACAAGTAGCTAACGTTGAAATCATTTGTAAATGAATATTTCCTTCATAATTTGCTGGAACCAATAATGCAAACATATAATTGACTTTTTTGTCATCTAACGTTCCCCATTCAATTCCTTGCTTTGTTCTTAAATACATAATTGCAATTTTCTTGACACGCTCTGTTCTAGCATGTGGAATTGCAAAACCGTCCTGCAACCCAGTTGGAAATTCTGCCTCACGATTCATAAAATCAATATATAAATCTTCTTCTTGATCTGTAATATGAAATTGCTTAGCTTTTTCACAGATAAAGCGAAGAACATTTTCTTTTGTACTTTCTTCAACATCTAAGAAAATATAATCTTCATTCAACATTCATTACACCTCCCTTTCGACAATTTCAGTTTACGCCTTTTCATCAAGCATAACAACCAAACCAATTTCCACATGATTTGGAAATTGACAAATACTATCTTCCAGACATTTCCATTTAAAAGTGGAAATCAGATGTTTGTTATTTCGATTGCTTTTCAAAACAATTGTGTCTACAATAAAAAATGAATTTATCATCAATATAATTAAGGAGTGAGAAGATGTTCCCTTATAAACGGCTTCATGAGATTTTTGATTATATATCTAATCATCACTATATCTCTGCTACAAAATTATCAACATTACTACACATTACCGAAAGAACAATTAGAAGTGATATATTGGCTATCAATGATATATTAAAAAGTTACGGGGCTTCTATTCTTCTCAAAAGAAAAGCTGGATATTACTTAGCGATTCATAATCAACAGCTTTATCAAACTTTCTTAAATAATCTCAATCAATCACAAAAAGAGACTTTAGAACTTGATTCTAGTGAAGACCGAATGAAATATATTTTAAATACATTACTTTACAGTCATGACTATATCCTTCTTGATGATTTAGCAGATAGTGTTTTTATTAGTAAAAATACACTCCAAAATTATCTCAAAACAATCAAAGCAATCTTACCTCAATATGCCTTAGAATATATTACCAAAACAAATCATGGTGTTAAGATTATAGGAAATGAAGATAATAAAAGAAAATGTTTAATTAACAACGTCTTATCTCATGATTTCCAAAACTATATTACAGGTTTTACAAAAGAGGAATATACTCTTTTTGATGGTATTCAACTTGACTATATAAAAGGTATTGTCATGAAATATTTAAAGAAATATGAGATTAAAACAGATGATTTTAATTTAAAAAATTTGATTATTCATTTTGCATTAATGATTTCTCGTATCCAAAATGATGACTATATCAATATTGATAATTCTATTATCATTTCTGAAGATATGAATGATTTTATTTACTATTTGTGTTTAGAATTATCTGAACATTTTCATATCACTATAAGTGAGGGAGAGAAAAAATATATTTATTTACATTTGGTTGCTAATACACATATTCATTCTCATGATATAAATAATGAATATATCCAAGAGACAATTATTCATTTATTGGATATGATTTATTGTGATTATCATTTTGATTTAAGAAAAGATGAAATTCTACTCAAAGATTTATTCAATCATTTTAAATCTATTCTCACAACCAAAGCTTATAGCATTAACAAACGAAATCCTCTGTTAAATACAATTAAAACAAACTTCCCCTTAGCCTATGAAATCACCTATACCTCTGCTTCACAAATCTTTAATCAAGAACCCTATATTCTTACTGAAGATGAAATAGGCTATGTTTCTTTGCATATTGGTGCAGCTATTGAAAGATGTTTCTCTGGAATGATACAAAGGAAAAATGCAATTTTAATTTGTGGTTCTGGCCAAGCAACAACGCGAATGTTAGAAGCAAGATTAAATGGCTTCTTTCAAGATAAAATTAAAATTGTCAATAAGGTTTCATATAATGAATTTACTTCTTATACTCCCGCTCACTTAAAATATGTTGACTTCGCAATTTCTACAATTCCATTAAAAAGTGATATTATTCCAACCATTACTGTTGATTTTTCCTTAAATAATCAAGATATAGAAGCTATTACAAAATTTATCTCTCATATTTCTTCTGATAAGATGCAAAAGACAGAGAAATTCTTTGAAAATGATTTATTTTTAAGATTGGATCATATTAACAATAAAGAATCCTTACTACAACAGATGTGTCAATTATTAATGAATAAACAATTCGTTGATAAAGATTTTTATGAGGGTGTCATGAAAAGAGAAAGTCTTGCGAATACCAATATGAATGAAACATTTGCAATTCCACACCCAATTGAAAACTGGTCAACAGAAACTAAAGTCGTTGTTGCAATTATGGATAAACCACTTCTTTGGAATAAAAAAGATTCAGTTCAAATTGTTTTCTTGCTTGCTATTAAACAAGGTGACCAATTAGATATTGAACATTTATATGATTTATTTATTGAAATTGTTAATAATACGAAATTACAACAGAGCATTATACATTCATACTCATTTGATGATTTCATGAAGAATTTATATCAGTATTTCCAATAAATATTTGCTTTTAGTTATAATTGTTGTTTACTTTTCTTGAAAAGCAGCTATAATAAAGATGAAAGGAATAATCGATTAGCGGTTATGCCCTGGATTTGGTGTTATATTAACTACCCAAACTTTTCCTAGGAGCTGGGGTAGTTATTTTTTTGCGTTCTTTTCAATAATGACAAGAAGCAATTTCACAATCATTCCTATCATTGGTACAAACAATCCCAAAAGAGATATCATGACCATTAACATCTGATATTCATTCATGTGCATCACCTCCATTCTCATATTTCTTCTACAGAAGATATCTATGTTAACAAGGTGAACGACCCTCAATCCATCGACCAAGGCATAACTACCAACCGTTTGATTATTCCATGTGTAGATTATAGCACAGAGCAAATTTTATCACTATATAAATTTGCAAAAAGAAAATATATATTTTTTTCTTATTCCGAATTACATGTATATCTTATTCAAGTTTTTGAACTCATCAATCTTTTCATAAATCATTAAGTGCCTTCTAATATTTTTAAATTTATTATCAACAAATATTTGCTTTTAGTTATAATTGTTGTTTACTTTTCTTGAAAAATAGTTATAATAAAGATGAAAGGAATAATCGATTAGCGGTTATGCCCTGGATTTCTGAGTTTTAACTACCCATACTTTTCCTACGAGTCGGGGTAGTTATTTTTTGCGTTCTTTTCAATAATGACAAGAAGCAATTTCACAATCATTCCTACCATTGGTACAAACAATCCCAGAAGGGATATCATAACCATTAAAATCTGATATTCATTCATGTGCATCACCTCCATTCTCACATTTCTTCTACAGAAGATATCTATGTTAACAAGGTGAACGACCCTCGATCCATCGACCAGGGCATAACTACCAACCGTTTGATTATTCCATGTCCTCATTATAGCATAGAGCAAACTTTATCGATATAAAAATTTGCAAAAAGAAAACAGGGATTTCTCCCTATTCATAATCACATGTATATCCACGCATATCTAATTCAAGTTTTTCAACTTGCCAGTCTTTTAACAAATCACCAAGTTCTTCCTTGATTCTAACTACACCCTTTGTATCGGTTGCATCAATAACAGCCATAATTGTTGGTCCTGCACCAGATAAATAAGCACCTAGGACTCTCTCATCATTTTCTAAAATTGTCATAATTTCATCAAATCCTTCAATTAAAGGACCACGGTAAGGTTGATGAAGACGATCTTTAAATCCCAATTTTAATCCATCATCATATCCATTGATTAACGAAGCAACCATTAATGCCAAATGGGAAACATTTGCAATCGCATCAGATCTTGATAAAACTTGAGGTAAAACTGAACGAGATTTTTCTGTTGATAAAGTAAATGGTGGAATCATGGCAACAAAACGATAATCATGTTTTACGGGAATATTGAGTGTTGTCACACCATCGCTCATCACTGATACAGTTAAACCGCCAAAGATGGCTGGTGCCACATTGTCTGGATGACCTTCAATTTTGGTTGCCAATTCAAGAATTTCCTGACGTTCATCATAGCGATCAACAAAAGCATAGGCTCCAACAATACCAGCAACAATGCATGTTGAAGAACTACCTAAACCTCTTGTATAAGGAACATCACCACTACATTCAATACGCAAACCCTTAAACAACAAACCACAAGTTTTGGCTCCCTCTACAAATGCTTGATATGTCATATTCTCAGCATTGCAGAATTGTTCAGGGCAACCTGTAATTTCTAAACCATCATCTAAAAGTTCAAAAGTAAATGTATTATATAATGTGACTGCGAGTCCTGCCACATCAAATCCAGGACCTAAGTTTGCACTTGTCGCAGGAACTTTGACTTTCACTTTCATAATTATAACTCCTTAATTTGATCACCAATAAAGTCAATGATTGTTTCTTTATCAATAACCTTTTTGTGTAGTACTTCTCTATCTTTAATACCTTGTAAAGGTGTAGGAATAGCAACTTTTGTTTTTTCATTTAATGCATCAATAGCTTCATATTCATCCAAGATTCCTCCTGTAACCGCCTGGTATACAGAACTAGGGAACTTATATGGTGAAGCTGTAGATAAGAGAATTGTTTTTGTTTGATCATTTGTTTGTTTTTGATATTCTTTATATACACCATAACCCACTGCTGTATGTGTATCTAATAAATAACCTGTCTCTTTATAACAACTTCCAATCGTATCTAATACATTAGTTTCATTTAACCAACCAGCAGCAAAGTTTTCTTGAACCTTTGCAAAGATATCATTATCCACTTTATAAACACCTGTTTCATTTAATTGTTGCATATATGAATTTACCTTAGATGCATCTTGACATAAAAAGTAAACCAATCTTTCTAGATTGCTTGAAACTAAGATATCCATAGCAGGGGCATTTGTTTTATAGAATTCTCTATTGGCATCATATTGTCCAGTTTGAAAGAAATCAGTTAGAATATTATTTTTATTAGAAGCAATAATAAATTTTTGAATTGGCAATCCCATATTTTTAGCAATATAACCTGCTAAACAATTACCAAAGTTACCACTAGGAATCGTAAAATTAATTTCATCTCCTAATTTAATTTCTTTTTGATTAACTAAAGTTAAATATGAATAGAAATAATAAACAATTTGTGGAATTAATCTTCCAATATTAATTGAGTTTGCAGATGAAAGGAAAACATTATGCTGATGACATAAGTCTTTTAATTCTTGAGAGTTAAAAGCTTTTTTAACGGCAGTTTGGGCATCATCAAAATTCCCTCTAATTCCAATAACATCGACATTATCTCCAGTTTGTGTAATCATTTGTTGTTTTTGGATAGGTGAAACACCATCAATTGGATAAAAAACTTTGATACAAGTTCCTTTCACATCCTTAAACCCTTCTAAAGCAGCCTTCCCAGTATCACCAGAAGTTGCTGCTAAAATCATCACTTCCCTATTTTCACCTTTTTGTTTTAAAGAGAAAGTCATAAAATGTGGCAATAATGACAATGCCATATCTTTAAATGCCGCTGTTGGGCCTTGGAATAATTCAGCAACATAAACATCGCCTGCTTTTTCAACAGGAACAACATCTTTTGGAAACAATCCATCACCATAAGCCTTCTGACAAAGTTTACGAATATCTTCCTTCACATCATCTGGTGTAAAAGTTGAAATAATCTCAGTTGCCATATCTACATAGTTCATATGAAGCAATGCTTTTAAATCTTTTTGATCTACGTCAAATTCAGGAACAAGCAGTCCCCCATCACTTCCAATTCCTTGTAAAATAGCTTCATAAAAATTTAATGGCTTTTGATCTCCTCTTGTACTTAAATACATTTTCTCTTTCATTTTAACTCCCCCAATCAATTATTTGTCTAATTGTATACAATTTTATTTTGTAAGTCAATATTATTAGAAAAAATCTACATTATATCTTTATTATTTATGAATTATACCAATTTGATTCCTATCAAAGAATGTATATTCCTATATAGTTTATACGTTTTAACATATCAATCTTTCATATAATGTTTATTGTTTTTAATTCTCAAAAGCAATAAAATAAACATACCTAAAAAACTCAAAACAATTAAATAATTTTCAGGAACATGATTCGTGAGTGCTATATAAATAGTCATAAGTAATGAAAGACATCCCCACCCCATAAATATAAGTCCTTCTCTTAAACAAAAGTCCTTAATATTTGCTTCATCAATACTTATTTTCTTTGCATAAGGTATTTTATGTGCGCAAAGTATATAAATACCATATATAAATGCAATATCACCTAAATATAATGCTGCAGAAACTATGATTTTCAATCGGTCCATGTTCATCATCCCTTCCATTGAAATTATAGCATGAATTCATTTCCATTCAAAAATATTCTTATCATTCATGATTATTTTGACTAACGCTCCTGAATAGACTATAATAGGTAAAAATATCTAAGGGGGAGAATTCTATGAGCAAGATGATTATACCAGAAGACTATAAACCTCATTTGAACTTAATCGAAACAGAAGTTGCTATTAAAATGATTAAGGATACTTTTGAGAGAAGACTTGCAGAACAATTACGTTTAACACGTGTATCAGCACCATTATTTTTATTAAAAAATACAGGTTTAAATGATAATTTAAATGGGATAGAGAAACCTGTATCTTTTACATCATTTGAATTAAATCATGATGATGAGATAGAAATTATTCATTCATTAGCAAAATGGAAAAGAGATGCGTTACACCGTTATGGTTTTGAAAAACATACTGGTTTATATACTGATATGAATGCAATTAGAAAAGATGAAGAATTAGATAACATTCATTCTATGTATGTAGATCAATGGGATTGGGAATATGTCATTTCTGAAGTTGATAGAACTTTAGATTATTTTAAAGCAATTGTATCAAAGATTTACAATGCTTTATTAGATGTAGAATTCTTAATGATTAGACACTATCCACAATTAGGAGAATCTATTTTGCCTGATGAAATCTTCTTTATAACTTCTCAGGAATTAGAAGATAAATATCCAGATTTAACGCCTAAGCAAAGAGAAAGAATGATTACGAAAGAACATAAAGCTGTTTGTATACTTCAAATTGGTGATATCCTTAAATCTGGTCATAAACATGATGGACGTGCACCTGATTATGATGACTGGTCATTAAATGGAGATATTCTTGTCTACAATACACAGTTAGATGATGCATTAGAAATCTCAAGTATGGGTATTCGTGTTGATGATAAAGCATTAAAAGAGCAATTAACAAAAGCTCATGCAAATGATCGTTTAGAATTACCTTACCATCAAAATATTATCAATCATGTTTTACCACTCAGTATTGGTGGTGGGATTGGTCAAAGTCGTTTATGTATGTTCTTTTTAAGAAAGGCTCATATTGGCGAAGTTCAAGCTTCTTTATGGGACGAAGATACAATGAAACAATGCGCTGATCATGATATCCATTTATTATAACGATATTCCTAAGAATATCGTTTTTTCACACAATTTACATACATTCATATTATAGTAAAACTAAACTGTAATCACCCACAGATAACTAGGTCAGTAGAAAGGAGAAGGTGTACTATAAGTGACTAATGAAATGAGTCATTTATAATATACCAGAGATGAATATGCATTTAATTGATTTTATGAATGAAGATATTAAAAAGAAGCTTATTAAAAAAACGTATAAAAAGAAAGAGACTATTCTTTTTGCTGAGCAAGAAAATGAATATGTAATTCTTATGATTGACGGTATTGCAGAAGCATTCATCTTAAATGTGAAAGGAAACATCTCAACTATTCATCTTTATAGAAGTGGTAGTTTTTTTGGAGAAATGGAACAATTTAATGATGGGAAAAAACCCGTTGAAATTGTCGCTTTCACAGATTGTAATGTATATAAACTTCATAGAGATGATTTTTTAAACTGGTTAAGGGGAGATTTTGAAGCTACAAAATTTCTGATTCGAGAAATATCTAGTAAATTAGTTTTAAATGCTGAATTAATTGAAGAATTATCATCTTTAAGTGTGAAAGAACGACTTCTGAGGTGTATATCTTTACACTATTATAGAAGTGAATTAAATCTGCTTACCAAAAAACAGCTTGCTAGCGAAGTAAACGCTCCAATTAGAAGCATTAATCGTGCTATAAATGAATGTGTACAAGAACATCTCATTGCTTATGAAAACAAAAGATTTAGTGTAATTAATCAGCAAGAGGTATTAAAGAATCTTCCTACAACATAAGTATAATTTCAAAAAAGTATTGGATAATAATTATTCAATATTTTTTTATTTCGGGTCAAGTGACCTATTTTTTTTATTTCTTCATTATATAATATTCCTATGCATAATTATGTTGGATTGATAGTTAATAAAAGAAAGTGAGAGGTGTTATATTATGACTAAAACACAACAGGAAATGATACAAAAGGTATTAGAATTTTCAAAAAGAGATAGTAGAATAATAGGACTTGCAATTAGTGGTTCTTATATCACAAAATCGCTAGATGAGTATTCTGATTTGGATTTTCTAATTGTAGTAGATGATAAATCCTATGAAGAAGTTATCGAAGAGAGATTACTTATTGTCGAACAGTTTGGAACATTAGTTTCTGCTTTTACTGGCGAACATGTTGGAGAACCTCGATTGATAATTTCCCTCTATGATTCCCCTATTCTTCATGTTGATTTTAAGTTTACAACCTTAGATGGTTTACTAGATAGGGTTGAAGATTCAGCTATTCTCTATGAAGAAAACAACTGCATAACAAAAATTTATTCTAAAAAAGAAGCACACTTCCCAACTCCAGACTTACAGTGGATTGAAGATAGATTTTGGATTTGGGTTCATTACGCTTGTACGAAGATTGGACGTAGAGAACTATTTGAAACAATTGATTTTTTATCTTTTTTAAGACAATCAGTACTTGCCCCATTAATACAGCTTCTCTTAGGTAAATTACCTCGTGGAGTTAGAAAAATTGAATTAGACGCACCCCAATATATTGAAGCATTAGAAAGGACGGTTGCTACTCATGAATATGAAAGCTGCGTTAATGCATTGCAGGCTACTATCAATCTGTATCTTGAGTTAAGAGAAGAATTATCACAAAGTCCTATTGTCAAAAAGGTTGAAGCTGAAAGAGTTGCATTACAGTATTTTCAAGATTTACTCAAAAATTATTTTGAAAGTAACAGTATGGAGGATAACTATGAGTGATATTTTAAGTAGAATTACAAATAAAATTGGGGATAAGAATATAGTTGATAAGTTATCAGCTCTATCAAAATCAGATTTGAACTCACTTCTCTTAGAAGTGTTTGATAGACAAGCAAATACTTTAACTGCAACTGATATTCTAAAGTCATACCAACTAAATAGATTTACTTTCCCTAGCAGTATGGATCCAGAAGAAATTCATACTTTGGAATCAAAATTATTGAGAAAAGCACGCAATATGGATATCAAGACGATTATGCTTTCTCCCTCTGCTCCATTAGGTAGCTGTAGCGTTTTTGGCTCTGTAGATCAATATAACGTAGTAAGTGCTCTACGAGGGACAGAAACACTTTCAGACCCCTCAAATATGTTAGCAATAATTATTGCTGATAAGTTAAAAAGAAAAGAAGAAAATAATACAATACCTATCCACATGGCTACTACTGCTAGGGTAATAAGAGCACAAAATTTTGAGGGTAAAGGTTTATATTCACATTTTGGCTTATATTGTATGGTTTCATCTGGTATAGATACAGGGTCTTACACTTGTGAAAAAATGTTGTTAGAAAAGCACTTAAACTATTATAAAGATATATTAAGTGAAATAGAAAATGTTCATTTATCTATTACTCTACGCAAAAGAAACGGATACAAAGATAATGACAGATTTTTCGACAGAATGGTTGAAACTATCAAACTTATTTTTCCTAATATAGAGTTATCAATTGATAATGAAGATGTTGATAATAATTATTATAAAGGTATCAATTTCAAATTATCAGTCAAACAAGGAAATGAAACCGTTGAAGTGGCTGACGGTGGATTTGTTGACTGGACTTATCAAATGCTTGGAAATAAAAAAGAACGCTGTTTGATAAGTGGTATTGGCTTAGAAAGATTTCTTGTAGCTGTTTCATAAAAAGAGAAGAAAAATGCAACTTATAGAGTGGAATTACCGATTTAGTTGAGTTTGCGAATGATAAAGAAATTGCAAAGAATCTTTGTGACAACTTCCCCCACCCTTATAGGGAGCAAAACGCTAGAGATTTTATTAGTTTTTGTTTGGCAACTTTTTGTCAAGATTTTTATAGTTGTACGTATGCAAATGGTTATTAAGAATTTCTTGAGCAATGCTATTAAGCATACACCAAAAAATAAACATATTTATATTGTATATAATGAGAATATTATATCTATTGAAAATGAAGGAGAATTCATTTCAGTAGATCAAATGAATAGAATATGGGATACATATGTCTCAAGTGATCGTGAAGGGACAGGTCTAGGACTAGCTATTTGCAAAACAATTTTAGATCTTCATCATTATGGATATTATGTAGAAAATACATCAAGAGGTGTAAAGTTTACAATCACTATAAACAAAAAGTCCTGTTAAGGGACTTTTATTGTTATGTCAAATCTTAGCGTTTTTTCTTGCATGATAGAGATAACTCCACTATAATTAAATATCATGGAGGTGTTTTGTGATGAATAAAATTGTAGGTATTCTTTTACCATATTTGATAATTATTTTTATAAGTATTATGCAATTTGTAACAATACCACAAAAGCTTGTGTTTGAAGCACTCGTTATAGGAATTACCATTGGTTTATGGTTTTTATGTTTACAAAAATCGGAAGGGACTGTTATGATGAAATTAGGCATGATTTTAAGCCTTGTTATTTTTGCTGTAGCTACAATTCTAGGTATTTCAAATCTTCATTTAGATATTCTCACAGATTTTACACCTATCCTTGCACTCATATCAGGATGTGAATGTATAGGATTATATATAGTTTCTCAAAATAAAACGACATTATCTATGTCATATAAATATTCCTATAAAAACAAGAGAAGAAGATATTTTTAAAGATACAATCTGTATCTTTTTTATTTATAAATTGAAAGCTAGGAATTAGCTTGCGACAAGTAATAGCTATTTCTAAGATACAATAATGATGTTGCTGGAACTCCACAATAGAGGAGATCATAGACATGTTAATTGAAGTGATTATATCTTCACTCATAACTATTGTAACATCTGTAATTACGGGTATATTGGTAGATTGCATATGTAAGCGGCTGAATAGGAAGTGAGTATAATAACCAGGAATAAGCACAAAAAAACCAGAAGTAACCACTTCTGTTTTTTCCTTTGCCATGTTATCCATGACTATATCTTCATCACTAGGATAATACTATAATTCTAGTGATAATTCAAGTATGCCATTATCTATTCCCTTTCATTCATTACTGATAAAAAGAAGTTAATTAAAATTCTACCCCTTTTGAAATATGTAAATAATAAACAATAGCTTTAATATCTTGCTTATACATATCTTTAAGGACTCTTTGATAGTAATTTAATTGAACTTTATGTTTTTCAATTAATGCATCTTCACTATTATTTTTAGAAATACGATCTGTTTTATAATCAAGGACATAGAGTTGATCTTTATAGACAAAAACTAAGTCAAAAATACCATGTATAACTTGATCAAGATTTTTATCATAATATGAAAATGGTTTCTCTTTATAAATATAAGATGCTTCTTTAATCATTTGATAATAATCACTATGGATAAAACCATATATTTGGTCTTGATAGGCAAGTAAAACTTGTCTACCATCTTCATTATATAAATGGTTTTCATATAACTGATTAATCAGTTGTTCAATATGATCTTCCTGGAAAGACAAATGACTTAATAAAAGATGGACAAGTGTTCCTTTGTCAGTAGCTGTCATTAATGCTGTTTCTTCATCCTTAGCCAATGATAAATAATGATCATCAGCAATCGCTTGAAGTTGAGTAACAGACATTGTTTTTGGTTTTTCTAAATCAAATGGATATTTGAAAGAACGATAGTGTTCTTGTATAGTTCCATTCATTGTTAAACTTTCTTTTTGGCGTTTTGGAATAGACTGTTCTATTGTTTGATCATCGGTTAGGAATAAACAAAACATAGCATGCTCAGTTGAATCAAGTGTCATTTGTTTTTCAAAATGATACTTTTTTAATAATTGTGCTCTTTGTTTGAGTTGTTCAATTTGTAGACATTGTTCAATAATCTGAGGATGACGTAGAATTGATGAGAGTGTCCATGATAAGTAGTTATTTGTTTTACGTAAACGGTCATATAATAAGATGGTACCAGCATTTTCACGATGATAGATATCGGGACTTTCATTAACCAATAGTTTTTCTTGCAAGGCTGCAATCTCATCAATACTTTTAAGCACACCTGTCAGGATTAATTTATGAGAAGCACGAGTTAATGCAACATAAAAAATACGCATTTCTTCATTAATAGATTCATCTAACTGACGTCTCGCTATCATATTTCTATAACAATTCTCATATTCAATAATCAAATTATTAAGATTCTCTGTGTTTTTTCTCATACGAGGCTTTAATGCGATCCCCAAACGCTTATCTATCATCATTCTTTCTTTACTATCTTGAGTGTTAAATTGTTTATGCATATTACATACAAAAACAATTGGAAATTCTAAACCTTTAGATTTATGAATTGTCATGAACTCAACAACATTATCACTTTCCGAAGATGACTGTGCAGGTGCAAAGTCTGATGAATTTTTTAATGTTTCAATTAACTCAGCAAGATAAGGATTCTGTTCTTGAGTCTGAAGAACAATCTCTAAAAATAAATCAAGATTTGATTTACGTTGTGAACCATTAATAAGCTTTGAAACAAAGAGTGGGTAATCAGTTAAACGATAAATTTCTTTTAAAACCTCATAAGGTGAATGAGTATAACTATATAATCTCAGTTCATTAAATATATCTAAGAAGTCAATAACACGTTTATCAGAAGATAAACTTAAACATTCATAAAGAGATATCTCTTTATGATCAGTTCTCAGTTTTGCAATTGTTTCCATATCAATATTGCTCATTGTATATGGCTGTCTTAAAATACTTAACAAAGCAATATCATCATATGGATGAGCCAATCCCTGTAAAAAAGTCATCATATTTTCTATCTCATTAGAATTCATAAGACCTTGTGATAAAACAATATGATTTGGAATTTGATATAAATCAAAAACCTTTTTAAAGGTTAAGAAGGAAACTGTTGAACGCATTAAAACAACCATATCCTTAAAATCAACAGGTTTATTTTGAATTTTCATTTCTTGCTTAAGTTTTAGTATTTTTTGAGCAACCATATGTGCCTCATATTGTTCTTTATCTAAAGAAGAAGCTGGATTATAGATATCAATAAGGATTTCAGTAGCAAGATGTTTTTCAGAGAAAAATCGGGTTCTTGCGCTTTCCTTTTGATTGTTTTCTTTCCCTACATAATCATAATTAAGTCTTGCACTATCATCTAGATAATACTCTAAACCACCAATATCTTTATCCATAATTTGATTAAAAATATAATTAATAGAATCTAAAACAATCTTAGAAGATCTATAATTAAACACCAAATCAATTCTTCTCGTATGAGTCTTTTGACAGTCTTCATCAGACAATGAGAATGTGTCATATTTATCAGAGAAGATTTGTGGATCAGCCTGTCTAAATCGATAAATTGATTGCTTCATGTCTCCAACCATAAACAAAGGAATAGCTGGTTGCTGATATTCAGATATCTTTAATAATAATGATTCTTGGATTTGGTTAGTATCTTGATATTCATCTACCATAATTTCTTTTAAACGATGATACAACACATCAACGATACCATATTGAGGTTCTAATAATTGATGAGCATATCTTTCTAAATCAGAGAAATCTAATTGGTTTAATTGTTTCTTTCTTTCTTGATAAGCATTCTGAAATTGATTGAGTAAATGACCTTCACTGATTAATATATCAATAGCTTGATAACTTATTTGGAGTTTTCTTACAAAATCATCTGGATCCTCTTCTAAATATGTCTTCACAGATTTATTATAAGACAAAAGAATATCTGTTTTCATTTTTGTAAATGTTTTTTTTGTATCTGGATCAATTTCTTTCCAGTTCATATTATAAGCTTTAGGTACTGATGAAGAAGCCATGCTTACCAATGTATCATATGTAATGGGTTGTGAAAAAACTTTGATTCTTTCATCCAAATAATCATAATATGCTTCAAAGGGAATTGGTAATTCTTGATTCTTTTCAGTTTGTTCGTCAGGTCTTTCATAAAAATCTGTGAGATTATGATTTTCAGCATAATATTTAAGTTCAATTAATTTATTTAAAGCCAAAACACTTTCATTATAAAAGATCTGTTTGAGATATGGAAATAATGGCCATTCTTCTAAAGCCGATGAGAGAGTATCATAATTCTGTTTCTTCATATGGTCAACAAAACCATAAAAATCATCAATAGAATGTGAAAGTTCATCAATGGACAATAATAAAGAAGAAAAAGCATCAAGAGAATAACCAGGAAAATATAATGATAAAAATTCTTTTATATGCTCTTCAAGAATCCATTTCTCTAAACATTCTTGAAGAACTGCTTTTTTAATCATTGATGGATCACTATTAATTTCAAAGCCAGGCATGACATTAACAAGATAACCATATTTCATTAATAACAAATTACAAAACCCATGAAAGTTAGTCATATAAGCATGAGGAAGATTAAGAATTTGTTTTTCTAAATGTTCTTTTAAAGTTAAATCTATATCAGTCGAAACAAGTTGATGAAGTTCTTCTGATAACCTTTGTTTCATCTCATTACCAGCAGCCTGAGTGAAAGTTAAAACAAGGAAATCAAAAATTTCATAACCTTCTTTTAAAAGTTCAACAATTCGACTCACTAAGATTTTTGTTTTTCCACTACCAGCAGGAGCACTGACAAGAATAGATGCATCTCTTTGCTGGATAGCTTTTAATTGTCCTTCATTAAACGGCATCTTCTTCCCCTCCTAATATTGATTGAATATCTAAAAACTTAACCATATCATAATCATTATAAAAGACATCAAAACCGCAGACACTATGATATGGGCAATAACGACATGGATTGACTATCGCATGAGTTGCACTCTGATCACTTCCTTTAGGAGTGATCGTTATACATCCCTCTAACATTTTTTGATAAAGTGTATAAATATGTTTCTCAATTTCTTCTAATAATCGCTTAAGTTGTTTTGGTGTCAAAATTTGTCCTTTATATTCATTTCTAGATTTTACATAAGTGACGTTAATAATATCTGATTTTTTATCAAAATTTGGATCCATTGCTGAAATAACAGTATGACTTTCATCATCAACAACATAACCACCAAAACGATATTGTTTATAAAACTCATTTTCATCAACTGGTTCACTCATATTCTGATTCACAGAAAGTATCCTTTTTTTGGTGTTGAAATATAAAACAGCACCTGGATCTTTTTGATAAAGTTCAGTGACCATTTTTAAGTATAATAACATTTGAATATGAAATCCCTGAATCGCAAGATTAATATCAATATCTTTGGCACTTGATTTATAATCAATAATAGAAACATAGTTTTGATATTGATCAATTCTATCAACGAATCCTTTAAAATGCATCCCCTGTATATCATGTTGAACTTTCTTTTCTTTATCATGGAGTTGAAATTGTGAAATCTTTAATTGTCTTTTTAAGACTGTTAAAGTCATTTCTAAATCTTTCTTAAGTTGTTCAATAAAATATTGATTAATATGAGAATTGGAAATCTTTGTTTGGAGATTTTCATCTTGTAAAATATAATTATCAACTATAGTTCCTATATCAACTTGTTGATCTATATTAATAGAAAGAACATAGTGAACAAGACTACCCAATTCATTAGGCAGCAATTGTGACTCTTTTGTAGGATATATACCTAATCCATATTGAACAAAATACTGAAAAGGACATTTATTGTAAGTTTCAATTTGACTAACAGACAGAGTAGGACTATAAAGTTTTTCTACAGTTTCTCTAGATAATTGTACAGGCTGATTATGTGAATGTATATAATCTTGAATATTTTTGTTAAGCAATTCTTTTTCAGTAATAAGCCCACCTGAAAGATAATAATCATCCAAAGGTAAATAGTTGAGTTCAAAAGCGGGATGTAATGTCAATAGATTTTCCAATTCTTTATATAGTGATGATTGTAATAGTGTTTCTCCTGAGAGTGTTTGTTTACAATATGAAAAAGTCATACTTATAGCAGGCTGGAGTAAAGCTTTTAAGATATCATTATGATGAGCTCCTAGTTGTTCAGTTGTATTGAGAGGCGTCGTGATTTGGAACTTTCTCAATAATTGAATATCTTCATCTAACAATAAACCAGTATCTTTAATAAGTGCAGGGAAAATTGTTTCATTTAAACCTAAGAAAAAGATATGTTTTGGTTGTGCTGTTTTGACCTTATCGATTGTACATATTTTTATTTGGTCTAATGTATTAGACTTTTCCTGATGGTTATGAATATAAGTCGCTGTAAAGAATTCTTTAAATTCTTGAGCTGTTATTATATCAAAATAATCAAAAAGACTTTCTAAATATTCATAATAATCTTTTTCTAATTCTTCTTGATGAAGCTGATGAGCAATATCGCTTATTGAAGAATCTGGGATACAATCAAGAGCTGATATTATTTTTTGATAACTTTTATCATATACACATGAAGATGTCATAGATAATGAATGGGGGATGTTGAGAACTGTTAGAGTATCTACTAATAAATGAATATAAGATGAATTAGGATAAACAATCATAAAATCCTGGTAGTGTAGCCCTTCATCAACAATTTTTTGTTGAATTGAATATATGACTCTTTTCACTTCTTGATGTGGAGTTGGTGCAATAAATGTAAAATAATGTTCATTTGTAGAAGAGACTGTATTTTTTTGAGTAAAAAGATATTCAGATATATGAGTTGGTTCATTGAGTGTTAATGCTTCTTTGCATAATTCATGAAAAGGAAGATTCATAAGACGCTGGTCAGGTTGATGTGTGTAAAGTAGAGTTATATCATTTTGTATTGCAAGCTGATGGATAAGGGTTTGTTTTACTGCTTCAATATGATGATCTGCTTCTATGTAGATATGCTGATAAGATGAATACAAATCTTGTTGATTTAAGAAACCTTCAGCTGTTATATGAGTGAATTCATCACAGTGTTCTTTGAGGGCTTTATATAAATGAATAAAATCTTTGAGTTTAAGATTTTTAATAATGTCTTGTGAATAATCAGTTTGATTCAGATCATAGGCTTTTATTAAAGGAATAAACTTATCAATTAATGGATATGGCTGATCGTTGCTAAAACAATGGAATTTATCAGTATTTAAGATATCACGAAGATAATAAACCCATTCAGTATGTGTCAAAACATGATGTTTTGTTAAATGATTTTCAACAATCAACTGTTGAATAAATTTTGACCAAGACATAATCTCAATGTTAACGAGATAATGAGTATGTTGAAAAAATAACTGTTCAACAATATCTGGATCCTCAGCAATAAAAAGATATATTTCAAAGGGATGTTGCATCGCTTTTTCATAACATTCTTTAACCATTTCTTTTAATTTATAAGAATAATTTAAACCATTAATGACACGCATATGACTCACCTCCTGTTTATTATACATGAAAATGGGCAGAAAGAAAAAGGAAGTTTATAAATAAAGTGAATAAGAAAATGACCTGAGGTTGTTCAATTCTAGATAAAGAAAAACCAAGTTTTTTTCCTTGGCTTTTCAGGTTTATAATTTTTCACATTCTTCTAACCAGGCGTTGACATTGACATCGCTTGGCATTCTTAGATCTCCTCTTGGACTTAAAGCAACACTACCAACTTTCGGTCCATCAGGAATACAAGAGCGTTTAAATTGCTGTGTAAAGAAACGACGATAGAATAATGTTAGCCATTTTTTGATTGTTTCCTGATCATATTTTTCTTGATATGCCAAACAGGCAATACGATAAAGTTTACGAGGCTCATAATGAAATCTGACATGATGATATAAGAAGAAATCATGAAGTTCATATGGACCTACAATATCTTCTGTCTTTTGTACGATTTCGTTATCTTTGGCAGGTAATAATTCGGGTGAAACAGGTGTATCTAAAATATCTTGTAAAACAGATTCTAGTGGCTGACCTTTATAGAGTGTTGAAACATAGTCAACCAAATACCTAACTAATGTTTTTGGAACTGAGACATTGACTGCATACATACTCATATGATCACCATTATATGTTGACCAACCTAAAGCAACTTCAGATAAATCTCCAGTCCCAATAACAATACCACCTTCTTGATTAGCAATATCCATAAGAACTTGAGTTCTTTCTCTTGCTTGTGAATTTTCATAAGTCACATCATGGACATTTTCATCATGATGAATATCTTTAAAATGTTGTTTAACAGCTGCAGTAATATCAACAGTTAATGAAGTAACTTTTAATTCTTCCATCATTTTTAAGGCATTGTTTTTAGTTCTTGAGGTTGTACCAAAACAAGGCATTGTAACAGCGATGATATCCTGTGATGGATAACCTAATTTCTTGTAAGCCATACTTGCAACAAGGAGAGCAAGTGTTGAATCTAGTCCTCCTGATATACCAATCACAACTTTTTGAATATGAGCAGCTTTTAATCTTTGAATTAATCCATGCATTTGAATATCAAAGACTTCTTTACAGCGCATTGCACGTTGCTCAGTATCACTAGGCACAAATGGATAAGGATTGTAATAACGTTCTAATTCTAAATCCTCTGTATCTATTTCAAAGGGAATGAAATGATAATGATCATTTCGTGTCTCATAAGTAGACATTTCAATACGTTCACTTACTAATTTATCAAGATCGATGTCTGAATAAATGAGCCCAGTTTCATATTGCACGGATTCTTCTAATAAAGTACCATTCTCAGCAATAATATGATGATTACTGAAAACTACATCAGTTGTTGATTCGCCTAATCCCGCATTACAATAAGCATAGCCACAAATTAACCTTGCGCTATGAGAAGAAACCAAGAGACGACGATAGTCTGACTTAGATGTTAGATCATTGCTTGCTGAAGGATTTAAGATTAAGGTAGCTCCATTTAAGCAATGTTTTGTACTAGGTGGTAAAGGAGCCCACAAGTCTTCACAAATCTCTACTGCAATTTTTAAATGTTCATGATGAAAAGATTCAAAAATAATATCAGTACCAAAAGATATATAGTCTCCATTAATCATAATTTCAGTACATTCTTGAGGTGCACTTGCAAAATGACGTCCCTCATAAAATTCATGATATGTAGGAATATAAGTTTTAGGAATAACACCTAAAATTTCTCCTCCACATAGTGCAATTGCACAATTATATAATTTATTCATATGTATGAAAGGTGCACCAATAACCATAAATAAATCTAATTCATATGTTGCATCCAATATATGTTCGAGTTGTTGAGTGACTTCATTAAGAACACGTTTTTGATAAAATAAATCTTCAATTGTATACCCTGTTAAACAAAGTTCAGGAAAAAGCAGAATCTTTATATGTTCTTCGCTTGCCTTGTGTGCATATTTAATAATTTGATCAGCGTTTGCTTTAACATTTCCTAGTTTCATATCAAAACTTGCACAACCCACTCTCACAAATCCGTCTTTCATAATATCTCCTCCAATTGCATTTATTATAGCATATATTATTAGTATAAACAAAAATAATGTTTGTAGTAATAATGTAGATAATATTTATATATTTTGTTGACAAATATAAACCTCTGTGTTACTGTATTAGTGTATTAATACAGTAAGGAGCGATGGATATGGGTGATTTTCAAGCCAATGTTCCTATCTACTTACAGGTTGTCAATAAATTAAAGTTTAAGATTATGAACGGGACTTTGCAACCTGGTGATAAAATAGCCTCTGTAAGAGAACTAGCTTTAGAGTTAGGAGTCAATCCTAATACAGTACAAAGAGCTTTTGCAGAACTAGAAAGAGAAGGCTTTATTCGTACTGAAAGAGCTGTAGGAAGATATGTGGCAGATAATCAGAAGTTGATTGATGATTGTAAGAATCAGTTAGTTAAAGAAGATGTTCATCAATTTGTTGAACGTATGAAAATGTTAGGGATTAGTAAAGCAGATATCATAAGATATCTTGATGAGGAGGAATAAGTATGGCAGAATTAATTGAGATTCATAATTTAAGTAAGTCATATGGTAAAAAAGAAGTTTTGAAAAATGTTGATTTAAATTTATCAGGAGGGAAAATCATTGGTTTACTTGGACCAAATGGAAGTGGAAAAACAACATTAATTAAGATTTTAAATGGTTTATTAAAAGATTACACAGGTCATATTACGATTGATGGTCAACCAATTGGAGTTCACTCAAAAGAATTAATTTCTTATTTGCCTGATGAACCATATTTTGAAAATTGGATGACAACAACAGATGCTTTAAATCTTTTTAATGATATGTATAAAGATTTTGATCTTAATAAAGCTCTATCATTAATGGAAAGAATGGATTTAGAAAAAGGTGTTAAAATTAAAGAACTTTCTAAAGGAATGAAAGAAAAGTTTCAATTAACACTTGTGATGTCTCGTAAAGCAAAAATCTATATTTTAGATGAACCAATAGGTGGAGTAGATCCAGCTGCAAGAGATCTGATTTTGGATGTTATTTTAAGCAATTATGCAGAAGATGCAATTGTGTTATTATCAACACATTTAATCTCTGATATTGAAAAGATTTTTGATGAAGTTATCTTTATTAAAAAAGGGTTGGTTGTATTGCATGAAGATAGTGAAAGTTTAAGAGAAAAAAGACAAGCTTCGATTGATGAAATCTTTAGGGAGGAATTTAAATGTTAAAATTAATGAAATATGAATTTATTCATTCAATGCGTACCTTCTTTATTGCTTTTGTTGTATTTTTAGCAGGATGCATTTTATTACCATTTTTTATGGATGGATTTCTCACAAGTCTTCCAATTGTATCAGTTGTCTTTGGGTTAGGGTTCTCGTTTTTAATTATTGGTATTTTGTTTGCACTATTTATTAGTATATTTGTTAATTATGATCGTTCTATGTTTAAAAGACCTGGCTACTTGACATTAACATTGCCTGTATCTACGACAGAACTTATTTTATCTAAAGTGTTAACAACAATGATTTGGCTTATTATTGCAATGTTTGTTATGGTTCTTGGTTTTTCTATGATGGCTGTTGTTGTATCGGTTAGAGAAAATGCATTTAATCTTAGTAGTTTCTTTGAATTCTTTAGAATGTTTTTTGAAAGTTTTGTAGAATATTTAACACATTATCCAATTGAATTCTTAAATAATGTTATTATGGTTTTTGCAGAATTATTAATTCTTGTTGGAGGAATCTTCTTCTCTTTAACAATTGTGCGTACAAAATGGTTTAGAAAACATCAATTGATATTTGGAGTCATTATTTATTTTGCAATTAACTTCTTTATAGGCTGGCTATCAGGAGTGTTATTTGGAGATTCAACTTCAACTTTTATGTCAGCTGGAACAGATATTGTGACATTAATAACTAGTAATTTATATTATATTTTATTTGGGGTTCTCTTTACAATTGGAACAATTTATATAATTGATCATCATATTGAAATTGAATAAAAAATAAAGGTCATCTCGCGATGACCTTTTAACATTTCTTTTGAATAAAATAATAAAGTGTAAAAAACAGCAAGGCTGCAATACCCATCCCTACTGAAAAACTTGATGAAAAAGCATAAGGAGAAGCAGCTTCTATAAATAAACTTATAACAATGATACCAACAGTTATAAATCCAATCCATTTTGCTTGATTATCCTTTACTAAATAAATAGGTGCAAGAATTAAACAGATTGAAATGATAATAGCAGGAATTAAAGTTAAAAAAGGTATTGAATTAAATAAAAGCATAAGTGTGATAGAAAAATAAAAGATTGCTGGTACGAATCCTAAGGCAAAAATGAATGGTTTTAGAATTTTCATATCATCACCTCCTATTTTTAAAATAAAATTCAACTCCTTGTTCTTTATTTTGAACACCATACTCAAAATCATGGAGTTCTAGAATAGAACGACAAATAGCAAGTCCTAAACCACTCCCTTCTTTATCATGAGTTACAAATGTATACCAAATTTGACCAAGTCTATCTTCTAATATCAAGTCTCCATCATTATAAACAGATACTCCATTATCTATATTAATAATAATATTCCCATTTTGATAAGTATGTTTAATAGCATTTGATATAAAATTATGAAGTACTGTTTCAATGAGTTGGCAATCAGCATATATGATTGAATCTTTTTTATGGACAACGACATGTATATTCTTTTTCATAAATAAAATCTCATACTCATCTATAATTTCTGTGACAATGTCCTCTAAATCAAACTTTTGTTTTTTTAATTCTACTTTTCCTGCTTCTAAGCGAGATAAACTTAACATGGATTGAATAAGAGCATTAATTCTTGCTGTTTCTCTATTAATAATATCTAAATACTTTTCTCTTTCTTCATTGTTATCAGTTTCATCAATCAACTCACTATAACCATTAATAATTCCTAATGGCGTTTTCATTTCATGTGTAAACTGATTAATAAAGTCTTTCCTTAATGACTCTAATTCTTTAACTTTATCAATTTCTAAATGTAATTGAACTATATTTTCTTTTAATTGCTTCCTCATGAGATCTATACTATGTGCAAGACTACCAATTTCATCCTTAGATTTTATAACAATAGCATCATCAAATTCTTGATTCGCAATTTTTAAAGCAGCTTGTTCTACTTTTCTAATAGGTTTAGAAATCATATAAGACAATATAAGTGAAATAAATACAGCAATAACAAACGCCATAATATACAACCATATATTTTGATGAAGATACTGTTGAAGAACATAATTATCTAAATTATGAGATACATTAACAATAACACTATGCACACTTGCATCAGATGTATTATTTTTATCCCACCCTAATGCTGAAGCACTTAAAAAGTAATAATTATTCTTAATTTTTTTAATTTCTGTACTATAAATTCCTGTTCCATAGGAAAAATTCATCATTTGTTCTACTTGCGATTTCATTTCATTAACATCTATAATAAACATCTTCTGTGTGACAGGATCTTGTAAAACTCTTTGCCCTTTGATACAAAATTCATTTATATAAGTCTTCTGGTCACTTTGAGAAGCAATTCCAAATGAACTTTTATCCCACTTCAAATAAACAATTTGATTATTTTCTATTCTATAATCTACAGTTATATCTTCATCGCTATTTAAGTGTAGGATCAAATAATCCAATAAACTAAACTTTTGAGATGTAGATAATTGTTCAATTGAAACATATATCCATCCTCCATTTACATTATCTATAATCTGAATATAATTATCCTTATAAGGTGATCCCAATGAATAATCTATGATTTTATGAGGATTATATTGCGAATCTTTAAATGTATGACTTACAATAAAAATACTTGATTGATAAAATTCATAAGTTTTTAGTCTTTCCTTAAATTTTTGAGAATTCACTTTATCTAATATGTCTTGATAACTTAACACGGGGGTGTTTTGCGAAATATCATAAACACGCTTAATGTCGTCCATTTTTTTATTAATATCCTGTGATGTAGATACATTATTTAAATATAACTGTGTTTGTGCATCAATATTTAATTTCATTGAAATTGCTAATATCAATATAAATCCAATCATCATAATAATAAAAATTTTTACACTTATTTTATGTTTCACAATCCTCACCTCCTTTAAATACATATCCAACTTTAAAAACTGTTTGGATATATCCTTGATATTTACCTAGTTTTTTCCTCACTTTTTTAATGTAAGTATCAACTGCTCTCGCATCTCCATAATAATCATAACCCCATAAAGCGTCTAAAATCTGTTCACGAGATAAGAGTTGATAAGCATTCTTAGTTAAATATTCTAATAAAAGATATTCTTTATGTGTTAAAGATAATTCCTCATTCTCTAGCCAAACTTGATGATTCAAATAATCGATATTTAATTTTCCAAAATTCTTTGTTTCACTTTGTGTATTTTGCTGTCTTTTACATATTGCTAAACACTTTGCATAAAGAACTGAAGGTAAAAATGGTTTAGATATGTAATCATCTCCCCCATATTGAAAAGCTTTTAATTGATTTTCTTCTTCACTTAATGCACTCATAAAAACAATAGGACATTGAGAACTTTGTCTAATTTGATAACATACTTCATAGCCATCAATACCAGGCATCATAATATCTAATAAAATAAGATCAGTAGAATTATTTAGCTTTGATAATCCATCAAATCCATCTATTGCTTCAATGATCACTATATCCCTCTTTTTAAAATATGTTTTGATTATAGAACGAATATCAATATCATCTTCTATTAATAAAATAGTATACATCATCCCTACCTCCTATCTTTATTGTATAGTTGACCTGTGTAAAATTTGTGTAAAAGAAAAAGGTTGGAATCCAACCCTTTACTCACCAATCATTTCTAACACGGCCTTATGGAAAACCTCAGTTTTACTTGCAGCATCTTCTGCATTATGACCTTTAATAGAGAAATAGAATTTACATTTTGGTTCTGTTCCACTTGGTCTAGCAGCAATCCAAGAACCATCTTCCAGATAATATTTTAACACATTAGATTTTGGTAAATCAATTGTCACTTCATTTCCATCTTCATAGCGAATACTTGCTTGATAATCTTCACTAGCAACCACTTTGACATTGGCAATTGTAGTTGGAGCTTCTTTTCTTAGATTATCCATAATCTCTTTAATACGAGCAGCTCCTGCAGCTCCTGCTTTAGATAAAGCAATTTGCGTTTCTTTGAATGTTCCATGTTTTTCATAGAGTTCATTTAAGACATCAACTAAATCTTTACCTTGTTTCTTATAATAATTACCAGCTTCAGCAGCAGTTAAAACCGCCTGAACAGCATCTTTATCTCTTACAAAATCTTTGATCACACAACCATAAGACTCTTCATATCCAAAGACAAATTGTTTTTCACCAGTCTTTTCATATTTTCTAATCTTATCCCCAATAAATTTAAATCCAGTTAATGTTTTTTCCACATCAACACCATAACTTCTTGCTACCAATTCACCTAAATCAGAAGTGACAATTGTATTATACATCACTGCATTATCAGGCAACGTTCCTTTTTCTTTCATTTGACTTAAAATATACTCCAAATAAACAGCAGCAGATTGATTACCACTCATTAAAACATACTTGCCATCATGTTTTGCAACAACACCCAATCTATCTCCATCAGGATCACAAATAACTACAACATCCGCTCCAACTTCTTTAGCCTTGATAATAGCCAGTTCATAAGCCATATCGACTTCAGGGTTAGGAGATTTTGTATTTGTATAATCTGGGTCAGGAGCACATTGTGCCAATACAGGCACTACATCGTATCCTAAACGTCCTAAACATTCTCTAACAGGAATATTACTTGTTCCATGTTGTGGTGAGAAAACAATCTTAAACCCACTCTTATCCATACCTGGATTAATCTCAATACCCATAACTTCTTTATAATAAGCTTCATCAACTTCTTCACCAATCCAAGTCATATATGGATAAGCTTCTTCATTACTACAAACTTCTACACCCAATTCATCTTCAACTTCATTAACGTACTTAACAACAATATCTCCCCATTCTGGAATCAATTGACAACCTGTATCATCATAAACCTTATACCCATTATACTCTTTAGGATTATGTGATGCTGTAATCATAATACCTCCTGCGCATTTTAAAAACCTAACTGCATAAGATAATTCTGGTGTTGGTCTTAAACTTTCAAAGATATATGATTTGATTCCAAACGTTGCTAAAACTTTTGCACTTTCAACTGCAAATCGATATGACATGTGTCTATTATCATAACCAATAGCTACGCCTCTCTCCTTACCGTTTTCTAAACCTAAAATATACTTAGCAAATCCAACATTTGCTTTTCTTATTGTGTAAATATTCATACGGTTCGTTCCTGCTCCAAGTATTCCTCTCATCCCAGCAGTTCCAAATTCTAAATCAGTGTAGAAAGCATCTTCTTTTTCTTTTTCATTCATTGCAATTAACTCTGCTTTTAATGATGGATCTAATGTTTCACAATTGAACCATCTTTCATAATTTGTATTGTAATCCATATCTATTCACCTCTTAGTTTAATTATATCAAAGCTTATAATTGAAAGCCATAAAAATAACATGATAAATAAAAACATTTTTCTTAAACCTCCATTTATACATTTCTATCAATATATATTTGTAACTCCATCACTTCGTTCGTGTCTAAGACCTAATTAACAGTTTAAGAACCTTTATTTTCCTCTTCTCATCACATCTGCATATTCCCCATTCACACATTTCCTTAATTCTTCTGGAGCTATTATCACTTGCAACCCACGTTTTCCAGCACTAACTGCAACTTTGTTCATATGGCTCATGTCTTCTTGAAAATATGTTTTAAATGTCCTTTTCATTCCAATAGGCGAACACCCACCACGGATATATCCTGTTACATTGAATAAATCTTTTTGATGGATCATTGATACACTCTTATGCCCACTAACCTTCGCAAGTTTTTTTAAATCAATCTCTTCTAATATCGGAATACAACAAACAAGATACCCATTATGACAACTTAAAACTAAGGTCTTATAAATTTCATCTGCCTGTAAATCAACTTGTGAAACTATATACTGCCCGCTTAGATGTTCATCATCATAATCATATTCTCTTGTTTCATAATCAATATGTTTTTGCTCAAGTATTCTTAATACATTTGTTTTGACTTTCTTCATTATTTACACCTACTTATCTTGCTTTTTACATTACCTTCATTATAATATTGATAAGATAAAAACGAAAGCATTAGGGAGAAAAAATATGTATTCAAAGAGATTTATAAGATTATTGATATCTATGCCTGTTTTTGCATTTGGAGCAACATTAAGTATCCAATCAGGAATTGGTGTTAATGCATGGGATACATTTGCATTAGGTATAACAAATGTATTACCTATTCAATATGGTACCGTTGTATTATTAACTGGTATATTTGTATTGTTCATTGATATTATTCTTAAACAACCCATTGGATTTGGCACATTGTTGGATATTATGATTATTGGTAAAACAACAGATTTATTTTTATCTTTTGAATTTATTCCACAAATAACATCGTTACCGCTTGCAATTATATTACTTATTACTAGTTTATTTATTCAATCTTTTGGTGTCTATTTATATACCAGTGCTGGTTTAAGTGTAGGTCCTCGTGATGCGATGTTAATCGCAATTGCTAAAAAATCAAATCATATGTCTATAGGTACAATTAAAGCCATTATTGAAATAAGTGTTTTTATTATTGGATTTATGCTGGGTGCTCCAGTAGGAATAGGGACTCTTATTTGTGTTTTTGGTATTGGGTTCATTCTACAATTCACATTAAAGATATTCCATTTAGACCTTAGAAAGGTCAAACAAGAAAGTCTATTAGAAACAACAGTGCAAATTTTCTCTAAACAAAAGGTATATGAATAGATGTACTTTTTGTTTAAATTTGTTATAATTTGAAAAAGGATGTGAGGTCATGAATAATAAGGAAAGATTTATTGAAGTTTATAAGAAATATATTCATCGAGAAGGTAGTGATAAATTATTAGAATATTTAATGTCACATAGTTCTGATTTTTTTGATGCACCAGCTAGTGCTAGATATCATGGAAATTACGATGGTGGATTAGTTGAACATAGTTTAAATGTTTATGATTGTCTCAAAGACTATTTAGAAAGAACAAGGGTTAAAACAACTTATGGTTTAAATTATAATGATGAGAGTATTGCTATTGTGGCTTTGTTGCACGATTTGTGCAAGATTAATTGTTATAAAAAAGGAACAAGAAATGTTAAAGAAAATGGTCAATGGAAACAGGTTCCAACATTTGAATACAATGATACTCTACCATATGGACATGGTGAGAAAAGTGTCTATATGATTAGCGGCTATATGCGTTTAACAAGGGAAGAAGCTTTTGCAATTCGCTACCATATGGGCTTTTCAGGTAGTGAAGATGCTCGTAATGTTGGTGCTGCATTTGAGATGTTCCCATTAGCCTTTGCTTTATCAACTGCTGATATGGAAGCCACATATTTTATTGAAGGTAAAAACTAATTTTTCTTATATGTTATAATGGTTCAAACTGTAAAAGGATTGACCATTTTTTATTTTTAACTTTTTACAGAATAAAAAAGAAAAATACAAAAAAAATATGAATATATATAGTAAGAGGCATGATTTTCTTTTCTATATATATTTTCTTTTAGCAATCTTTGTGTTATGATATATCTAGAATATGCCTCTTTCATTTTATTAAGGAGGTATTTATGTATACTGTGACTCATCATAATGTTCTATCAGACACGACACCTGATCCAACTCTTAAGGACTTCTTTAAACGAAAAGATCGTTTTGCTGATCTTATCAACTGTCTTCTCTTTCACGGACAAACTATATTGTACAATGAAAACCTATCTCTCTATGACTCTAATAGTTCTACTGTTTTTCATCATAAAGCTATGAATATCAGTGTCAGCAAAGCCAGAGATATTATAATGAGAGTCAATCATACCGATGCTCCTATATTGATTGGACTTGAAAATCAGCAGACAATTGATTATACCATGCCCTTTCGGATATTAGTTTATGATACGATTACATACAATCAGCAATTTCATATGGTAAACATTACTTCTAGAAAATCATTCTATCCAATACCTGTTGTGACCTGTGTTCTTTACTATGGTGATAAGAAATGGAGACAGCCTTATTCCTTAACAGAAAGAATGGTCATTCCATACATATATAAGTATTTAATAAACGATTGGTATGGACATATCTATGATATTAAGGATATTGATGTCAGTCAGTTAAATCATCCAGATAATATCATGATGATAGAGGCAGTACAAAAGTTCTATCAATGGGATAGGAATTTAGAAAGTCTAAGAGATATGATATTAACAAAGGAAGTCGTAGTTGTTGTAGCAACAGTTATAGGAAACAAGAAATTTGGTATCAAGATACAAAAAGAAGAAAGTGAGGAAATAAATATGTGTGCTGTATTTGATGAATATGTCAAAGAAAGAGAAATGAAGGGAAAAGTTTCACTATTACTTACACTCCTAAAAAGCAAATTTGGAGTCATATCAGATGAATTGATTATGAAATTAGAGAACAGTACAACTGATGAACTTAATCAGGTAACACTTACTATACTGAATGCAAGAACTGAAGAAGATATCATGAATATCTTCAATTAAATAAATAGAATTAAGATCTTATGCTATTCTCATAGGCTGGCATAAGATTTTTTATTTTCAAAATACAATTGTGATAACCGCTTTCTTTATTTTTTCTTAAGAATTTCTTTTCAAAATTAGCCAGTTGAACTTTCAAAAGAATGTGCATAATAACATTGTCAGTAAGGAGTGATGTACAATGCAATATTTAAAGCAAAAGAAAAAAGAATTGAGTTTTATATTCATATGTTTTTTAGTTATGGGTCTCGCATGTTTATTATTATATCAACCACTAATGGATATTCTTAAAGACCCACAAGTTTTACGTACACAGTTACAAAGTTATGGAATTGGTGGACAATTGTTACTTATAGGTATTATGACCTTACAAGTTGTATTTGTTTTTCTACCTGGTGAAATCATTGAAATTATGGCTGGTTTTATCTATGGTCCAATAGTCGGGATGATTATATGTATGATTGGTAGTGCAGTTGGTTCATCAATAATTTATTTATTTGTTAAAAAATGTGGTATACGTTTTATTGATAAACTTATAGGATTAGATAAAGTCAATGAAGTTGAATTTTTAAAAAATAAAGAAAAAAGAAATATATTATGTTTCATTATTTTCTTTATACCTGGTACACCAAAAGATATAATGACTTATTTCATACCGCTCACAGATATGAAATTATCTACATTTTTATTTATTACAACCATAGCAAGAATTCCATCCATTATTACAAGTACAATTGGAGGTCATGCTATTGGTGTAGAAAATTATATATTTTCTATTATAGTCTTTGTAATCACAGCAATAGTTTCATTAATTGGAATTTATATTTATAGAAAAATAACTACAAAGAAAGAGATTGGTTATAATCTTTAGAAATTCTTTCGTTTTAGCCTCTACATTTCTTCTCAGAAATTCAGTATAATAAGGAAGAAAAGTGAGGGATTATGATTATGGAATATAATGTTTTGGTTGTTGAAGATGAAATTGAGATTTGTGATGCAATAGAAATCTATTTAAAAACACAAGGATATCATGTGTATAAAGCAAATAATGGACAAGAGGGATTAAATATTATTTCAAATCAAACAATTCATTTAGCAATTGTTGATATTATGATGCCTATAATGGATGGTATACAAATGACTATGAAAGTTAGGGAAAACTATGACTTCCCTATTATCATGCTTTCAGCCAAATCAGAAGATATAGATAAAATTACTGGCTTAAATATTGGTGCAGACGATTATGTTACAAAACCATTTGTTCCAATGGAATTATTGGCGAGAGTTTCCTCTCAATTGCGACGTTATTCTCGTTATTTAAACGTTATTTTAGATCAGCAGCATGAAAACAGTTATGTTGTTGGTGGCTTAGAACTTAATTTAGATACAAAACAGGTGACTGTTGAAGGAAAAATCATAAAAGTCACTCCTATAGAATTTAAGATCTTACAATTACTCATGGAATATCCTGGTAAGGTTTTTTCAGCTGATAACATTTATGAAAGTGTATGGCAAGAAGATGCTATTAGTACAGATACTGTTATGGTCCATGTTCGTAATCTAAGAGAAAAAATTGAAATTGACCCAAAGAATCCTCGCTACCTTAAAGTTGTTTGGGGCGTAGGATATAAAATTGAAAAATAAGGCAGGAAAACTATGAAAAAGAAAAAATATATTGTTCATGTGATTATGATCTTGATCCTTTTTGCAACAAGTATTGGAACATATATGTGTTATCCAATGATACAAGAAGCAATTAACAAGGATAATCGAGATGCTAATACTATAACCTCTTACGTTGTAGATCTGATATCAGAATATAATTATCCAATTGATTATCAACTTAAAACACAAAAGAATAAAGATTTTAATACTTCAGAGTATTTGCAAATTATTGGTAAAGACAATACTCAAGATGTTATGGATGCTAAAGAGAACTTTCAGTATCAAATCAAGCAAAGCATACGTCAATTAGAGAAGCAAACAGATCTTTATTATCAAGCTGTTGATAATGAATCACAAATTCACTCTGCAAATACTAATGATGATTTAAGTTCAATTATGAGCAACAAAGAACTACAAGAGAAATACCAATGGTATATTCAGATTCAATTTGATAAAGATGGTTCTCTATTTGTTAATTTTACAAAAGATGGGATAGAAATACCTTATGAGAAGAGATTGAATTATCAATCACATTCAGGTAATGAAGAAAATTTTTATTCAGATGATAATGAAATTATTTCAACAATTAAATATAATAATCCTAAAAATTTAACAATAACCTATGCAGTTCCAAAAACACTGCAATCTGGGAGTCAATTATCTTTATATATAAATAATCCTGGTAATACTGATTATTTTAGATTTTCATTACCATATTTATTAACTTGTCTATTTATTGTGATGTGTATGATTTTTATAATACCAATGCATTATCTTAATGAAAATAAATTTCTGCAATTTATTTCTCGTATTAAATTTATTATATTGGCATTTATTTGGTGTACGGTAACATCAACGCTTTACATTATATCTCCTTATTTGGTTATAGCAACTACACAAAATCTTATGGGCGAGTTCTTTTCTCGCTTTGGTATTCAAAATCTCTCTGATATATTAACACCTATTTTCAATATCGGACTTTGGTTTATCTTCTATCTCATGTTTATGATTTTGGCTTATATGATTAAATATCTTTATTGCAAAGGTTTTAAAAGATATTTCATGGAAAATACGTGTACAGGATGGTTGATAAAAAACAGTAAAAAGATTATTGACAAAGTTATAGATTTTGATTTAAGTGATGAAGTGAATAAGTCAGTATTAAAAATTGTTTTATTTAATTTTATTATTATTACTGGTATTAGTATATTCTTTGTTTTTGGAATATTCTTTGCATGTATTTATTCTGTTATCATCTTTGTTATTCTGCAAAAGAAATTTAATCAAATCAAAGAACAATATCAAGTATTATTAAATGCAACACAACAGTTATCTAATGGTAATTTTAATGTGGAAATTAATGAAGATGTTGGAATCTTTAATCCTTTAAAAGATGAGTTTTCACATATTAGAGATGGTTTTGAAAAAGCTGTGCAAGAGGAAGTGAAGTCGCAAAAAACAAAAACTGAACTTATTTCTAACGTTTCACATGATTTAAAAACACCTCTCACATCTATCATTACTTATGTTGATTTATTAAAAAATCCTCATTTAACTGATGATGATCATGAGCATTATTTACAGATTCTTGAGAGAAATTCATTAAGATTAAAGAATCTCATTGAAGACCTATTTGAAGTTAGTAAAGCAAATAGTGGAGATATTAGACTAGATTATGTAGATGTTGATATCGTTGCTTTAATTAAACAGGCACAATTAGAGTGTGAAGATAAATTATCTGAGAAAAATTTAGATTTAAGAACGACTTTTACAGAAGAAAAGATGATTTGTCATCTAGATAGTTCAAAAACATATAGAATATTTGAAAATCTATTTATCAATATTAGTAAATATGCCTTAGAGCATACAAGGGTTTACATTGATGTGATAGAAAATGATGATTCTGTAACAATTATTTTTAAAAACATTTCAGCTGAAGAAATGAGATTTAATGAAAATGAAATAGTTGAAAGATTTGTTCAAGGTGATCAATCGCGTAATA
Organism: Coprobacillus sp.; assembly: GCF_984815275.1. Lineage (NCBI taxonomy): Bacteria > Bacillati > Bacillota > Erysipelotrichia > Erysipelotrichales > Coprobacillaceae > Coprobacillus > Coprobacillus sp. The sequence continues at coordinate 2,717 of NZ_CFJNYH010000011.1, read as the reverse complement.
CAAGTGGTTCTGGACTTGGTCTTGCTATTGTGAAGAGCTTTACAGAATTACAAGGTGGACGTTTTACTGTTGAGTTAGATGGAGACCTTTTCAAATCAATTATTACTTTTTATAAATAGTAAAACAATAAGCAGGTATCACTGAATGATACCTGCTTATTTCATATGTAACTGTAAAGTTTTTAATGATGATCGAAAAATAGAATCGACAATTTGACATAATCGATAAGTATCTCTTGATAGAATAGCATTAAAATATTCATTATGATGTTCTTTTAAATCATAAGCTGAATAATGAACAACACGACCTACAAATATATTCCATCCCATTGGTTTCTTGAGTTCTTCAAAAATAGTTTTAAGACAAGGATTACAATGGGCAGCAACATAATCATAAAGAGGTTCTAAGGTTAATAATGAATCAGCTTCTGTTTTATCTTTGATACTTACCAAATCTTGATAAGAAGCACTCTCTAAAACCTTCATCATCATTATTGGTAATATTAATGAAATAAGCTCTAATGACTCAGAGAAGACTTTCATATTTTCCTGAAAAGAAGGGCTATTGAACAGTACTGATTTATCATAATGATTATCAACAATAACTATAGACCCAACCCCATTAATTGTCTCAATAACACAATACTCCCTTAAAACATCTAAAGCTTTCCTTACTGTTTTTTCACTAACATCATATTGTTTAGATAGTTTTGCAATCGAAGGTAATGAGATTCCTTTTACATAAGTTTGATGTTGAATAGCACTTAGTATTTTTAATACAACTTGCACATAGAGATAATCCTGATTGCGATAACCTACCCATACAAACTGCTTCTCATTTTGTACATCCATATCTTCACATAATTCATCAATATATTTAAGGGCAATTTTTGCATTTGATTTACACATAATGGCAATTATATGTTTCACCATAAAGTCATTTTGTCTATTTGCAAATTTTAATAAGAACTTTAATGTTCTTTGGATAAGTTTAATATTTCTTTTTAATTCACTATGAGCATCTTCTGTATCAACCAATGGTTGATAAATTGAAGACATAAATGTAATGAATAAGTCATTTAAAAGACTGTTATCTAAGATTGAAAAAGCATATAAATAAATATTATATAGTTCCTGAATCATCTCTTTTTCACTTTTAATGCAATCTATAGAAAATTGATTCACTTTATTTTCAAGTTCAAAAAACTGTTCAGGTGTCATGCGATGCAAACAAACCACACTAATATTAGGTAAAAGATATTCCATTGTTTCAAAAATATCTATTATCATCTGTCTCGAATCTTGGATAGCTTGTTTATACTGCCTTTGATTTTCAAAACTATCTAGTTGAAAACAAACGGTTGCCTGAACTCCTTTTTGCATAATGACATAGCCATCATTTTGTAATTGTATCAAAGCACTACGCACTGTATTACGTCCCACACTATATATTTTGCATAGTTCTAATAATGTAGGTAGTTTATCCTGAAATTGATATTTCCCATTATATATATCACTTAATACCATACGATAAACATACATATACAACATATGTTCCTTTTCCAACCAAATCACCACCTATACCCTTTATAGTATATACTGTTTAGTAAATAAAATAAAGAAAAGTATTCAAAAGGTGAATACTTTTAGTGGAATAATAATGCTATTAAAATAAAGGCAATAACAACTTGAGAACCACCTGTTAAACAGCCATATAACATAGCTTTTGGTCCCTCTTTAATAAGATCTTTAAATTTGACACGCATTCCTATAGCTGCTAATGCAATAATCTCAAATTGGCTGCTTATCATTTTGGCAGTTGTTGAAATAACTGTTGGAATAATACCAGTACTAACAATTAAACTTAAAATAAAGAATCCAATAACAAACCATGGAACTTTTGCTTTTACCTTTGCTGATATACCTTCTTTTTTAGCAAATAGTGATTGATGTTCTTCTAAATTTATTCTTGAATATGATATAGCAACAAAAACAACAAAAATAATACGTACAATTTTAAAGATTGTTGCAAACTCAACAACATCTCCATTAACCATGACTGCTGAAGCAATCACTTGACCAATAGATTGAAGTGTTCCACCAATCATAGCTGATGTCCTTAATGTTTCATGATTATATAACAAAGCTGTTAAAAAGGGGAGAACAACCATAAGAATTGTTCCTGTTACATTAACAATTGTAATAGAAATGCCTTTATCTTTACTATCAGCATCTACAATCGGTGCAACTGTTCCAATAGCAGATGAACCACAAACAGCATTTCCTGCGCACATAAGAAGTGAAAACTTTTTTGAGAAACCTAATTTCTTACCAATAAAATAACATATACAAATTGTTAATGTCATTTGAATAGCAATAAATCCAACACCCTCAAATCCAATTCCCATAATATCAGCTAAATGCAATGTTAATCCAGTTAAGACAATTGAATATTCTAATAATCTACTTTCAGAAAACTTTGTTCCTATATTAAATATATCATTATTTAAAAATGTATTACCTGCTAACATCCCAATTCCAATAGCAAACAGTGCTGCTCCTATACTAGGAAAAAACTGAGCAATTTGTTGTGCCAATAACCCTATAACTAAACATACTAAAAAACCTGGCAATATTTCTTTTAATTTTTTCATTCTATTCCCATCTCCATAAATCCTTCTTTCTTCAGATGCATTCTACCATAATTTAACTATAAAT